>VEPM01000033.1 GCA_012026795.1 Candidatus Methanoperedens sp. | reverse complement strand
TTAGACGGTTAAAGGAGCATATATCGTGGTATGAGCAAAAGGCGACTATCAATAGATACGCTGTAAATAATTATTTGAGGATAAATGCGTAAGTCCTAAACAATTGTAATTTAAGATGTGAGCATTGTCAAGTGAGCCATTGGACAAAAGACATCAGATATTTGGATATAAAATCTTATCGATACATCTTAAACCAATTTCCTTGTCTGTTATCAGCTAAATTACAGGGGATGGGAGAACCTTTTCTTAACAGACAATTACCTTTTATGTTGAAAGAAGGAGAAGAGCGTGGAATTTCAATGATAGTTTTTACTAATGGAACTATTTATGATAAACACTTAGCTAAAAAATTGATTCAATTAAAAAATACTCATATTTGTTTTAGTATTGATGGAGCAACCTCTGAAACCCATGAAAAGATTAGAATAGGGAGTAATTTTGAAAAAATCCTCAGAAATATTGGAGATTTGATTAATCATAGAGGTTTGAATATATATCCTCGTTTATCAATATGGTCTGTAATTACTAAAAGTAACATTCATGAAACAACCCAAATAGTCAAAATGTCAAAATTATTAAACTTAGATTCCATTTATTTACAAACCACTCTTGTAAATTGGGGAAAAAACAATATTGACCGATATAATAAAACTATTAGAATAGATTCAAAGTCTAAAGAATTTGACTATATATGGCTAGAAGCAAAAAATGCTGCTGAAAAAGAAAAAATAATTTTGGAGATAATAAGCACAGGTTTTTCAAGAAAGAATAAATGTTATTGGCCTTGGACCAGTGCTTATATTGCAGTGAATGGTGACGTCATTCCCTGCTGCAATATTGCTGATTCCCATACGTTAAAAATGGGAAATCTTTTTGAAACAAGTTTTAGTGATATTTGGAATTCAAGAGAATATATGGTATTACGTGAGAAGATTAGAACCCATAATATACCTGAGTTTTGTAAAAGCTGTTATTTTGAATGAAAACTGTCCAAAGCCAAACCTTTTATTTTTGGAAACCAATATGCTCATATATAATCAATCTTTATAAGTAATTAGATAGAAATTCCGTTTCTATAAAGTTTATTGAATTATTTCGAATAGATATGAAGGTGACAAGGAAAAAATAATGATCAAAATGAACATTTTGAAACTTGTATTATTATTAACTCTCATGTTATCAATACTCGTCTACTTTTTATCACTCATATTGTTACCTACCCCCACTTCTTTACCACCAACACCGGTTTCTTCAAAAACCTATTTTGTAGCCAAAAACGGAAACGATTATAATCCTGGCACAGAGCAACAACCGTGGAAGACTATTATGAAAGCCACAGACACTTTGGTCGCCGGAGATACTGTTTACATCAAGAATGGGACTTATAATGAAAAAATTGACGTTAAAAACTCAGGAGATCAAGGAAATTATATTACATTTTCCGCATATCCGGGCGATAACGTTACTATTGATGGTATGGGTATACCTGTATCATATTGGGATGGCTTGGTTCAAATCCATGGCTCAAGTTATATAAATATTTCAGGATTCAGGATAATAAATTCCATGTTCATGGGGATCGTAGTAACAAGTGATTATGCATCGAATTTTCCAACAAACATAACTATCGAGAAAAACTACATTCGGAATACTGCATCTTCTGCAATATATGCAGAAGACGGGAAAAACATTACTATAGATGGGAATGAAATCACAAAAGCTCAGACTCTGGAAGGTTTAAGCCAGAGGAAGCATGAGACTATTTCACTGGCAAATGTTAATGGATTCGAAATAAAAAATAATAAACTTTACCTGAATAATGCCGAAAGCATAGACGTAAAAGATGGGTCAGGCAATGGAAGGATACATCACAATGATATAAGCCAGCATGAAAGTGCAGGTATTTATATAGATTCATGGAATAGATCTTCCAGTGACATTGAGATATTTAGTAACAGGGTACATGATGGTAGAAGAAGCGGCCGCGGAATAGCTATTGCTATCGAAAATGGAGGCAGCCTCAGAAATGTCAACGCATACAGCAATTTAATCTATAACAATGCAGCAACAGGGATAGATATTTCATGGTATAGTAACGGCCTTATGGAAAACATATCGATAATAGGTAATACTGTGTATAACAACGGGTTGGTCGATGATTGGGGAGGTGGGATCTCTTTAGATTATTCCTCTGCTGTTAATGTAACTATCAGGAATAATATAGTCAGCAAGAACAATCACTATTCGATCAAAGTAAATAATGTCAATGCAGTAATTGATCACAATCTTATAAATGATTACAAAGGAAGGCAGGATGAAACCAAAGGCAGCAATTATGTTGAAGGAGACCCCGAGTTCGTTAATCAAGACAATGCAGACTTCCGTCTAATGAACACTTCCCCAGCCATAAATAGGGGATCGGTCATAAATGTTCCAAACATGGATTTTGACGGTAAAATATATTCCCAAAATGCGGGTTATGACATCGGAGCTTTTCAATATATCTCATGACTGATTCTCGATTTTCATCATTTATTATTTCTGTATATCTGATAATAACCATTATCGTAAAGGCCATTTAAGGTTTGCTTATTCACCTGTATCCATTCTTCAAGTGGGTCTGAACCAAAAGAATAATATATAAAATTATGACTTCCAATACTATTTATTATATATGTTGCATTACCGATAATTGAGGGTTCTGGTTTGTCCCAGACTGGCATTGTCCAGTATAATACTTTAATCATCTCAGGATTATAGTAATCTATGAACGTATCCCACATAGAAAAATATGTTTCCCTGTCAGCAAATACCGCGTTTGTTGTAAAGAACTTCGTACCGCTTAGTTCAGTTGTTCGTATCGAATCAAAACTTTCAGTCCCGTAATGCGCTGGCATGTGGAAAAGTACCAGCAAAATTGCCATGACGGCAATGATTTTCCTATCAAATGCAAAAGATATGATAAACACCATTGGTACTAATGAAAATAGGAAAATCCTATCATCTATTTCATTTCGACCATACCTTAATGCAAAAAGGGTCAAAATACCAATGAGCCAAAAAAAACAAATTTTAGTTGATTCCATATAATTTTCTTTGATTCGGCGGGTTAGGTAGAGAAAAGTTGCGGCAATCATAGCAATAGCGTATACTACTAAGTAAAAAAGACGACTGTAATGTACTATCCATCGTGTCAAAAACTCCCCTGGACTGTATTTTTCAGTTTTAAAAAAGCCAAAAAAATCAACCTCAGTAACTATTCTCATAAACTCTAATAAGCCGGTTTTAAACATAGCAGGTGCAAAATATATATGCCACACAATAAAAATTAGAAAAAAAAGTGTTATGAATTTAACACGTTGTTTATTGAGTGCTCTAATAAATGATGATGAAAAAATAAATCCTACTATTACTGCAATTGGAGTCAATATATGTGTTATGACCAATGATGTAAAAGTCAGACTTATCAGTATTGTATTTTCAATTCTGCCACTTTTTTTATCCTTGTGGGGTTCTATCAAACTTGAATTAGGATTAATTCTACTGAATGTAACGATAAACAGAAATAACAAAAGATATAGCAAATATGCAAGAGACGGAGGTCCATAGTAGTAAAGACCAGTCCAGAATGATGCTAGGAAGAGAAAAGATGATGCAAAATATTGGTTCGGTGACAATCCAAGACGTTTTCCGATACTGAAAGTAATTAAGATTACTGAGAAAACCCAAAATAAAGGCATATATTTTAATAAATCAGCTATTTTGATATCCATCAAATACAAAATGCTTGCGGAAGTAAGATGCATAGATGGCCAGGAACGATATGTCATAAGAGGATAATTTGATGCAATGTCCACATGATTTGTATCTAAAACTGTCTGAACTTCTCCTGCGGGATAGTAAGACCAAGGGAATCGCGGATTTTCTTCCGCAAATATCGGCACTCCAAAAAGGAATAATCCGATAGCAATTAGAAATACTAAATATATACTATCATGTTTTATTTGTTTGTCTAAAAACAGTCTGATAGAGAACACCAACATAAGGACATATCCTATCCAATATGCTAAGGTTAAGTGAGATAACAATCCGAGAAAATCTCCTATATCAATTATAACAGGTTTTATTTCCCAGATACTATAAAATAAAAATAAGAAACTTATAAGTACAATATATATATATGTTTTTGAATTGGTGGGAGAAGAGAACCATTTTCTTATATATGCAGGCATATTTCCTTTCTGCGGATTTTTAAGTTCTTTCATAATTTTCATCTTTGTTTTCGGTTTTATTCCTGATAAGCGATACATACTCTCTCATAAATCCATCCAGAGAATAATATCTGGCATAGATTTGCTTGATTTTTTCCTTGGAATAAAATTTTTTATTCTGCAAAAATAGTCTAATCTCCTCTATCCCCTCACCTTTAAAAATTATATCTTTATCCACTTTTCCGATAATTTCCCCAATTCCACCGGAATCCTTTCCGGTTACAGGAGTACCCACTGACATTGACTCCAGTGCAACAAGAGGATTATTTTCAAGGTTGATTGAAGGAACTATTAACGCCCGAGCATCATTATAAAGCGACCAGAGATCATGATGACTTATCCACCCCAAAACAATGATTTTATTATCCAATTTATTCCTGGCTATGTGATCCGTGATTTTTTCCCTGAAACTGCCTTCTCCAACGATAATAAGCTTTGCATCTATCTCCTTCTCGTGCTCTATGAATACTTTAAGGAGATTACAGATTCCCTTATACTTTTCAAGCACTCCAACAAATAAAAAATAGTTTGAATAACCGGATTCTTTTATATTGTTGGGCGGAGCAGGAGCAAAGTTGGGTATATGTACAATATTAGTCTTTACAGGTAGCCACTTAGAAAGTTTTTTTTTCATAAAGTTACTCGGAGCAATAATAGTATCGATATCTCCCATTGCCCGAATAAACTCTTTACTTCCCCGCCATGTCTGAAGTAACCTTTTTGAATGGAAGGTGCATGAAAGACAGCTTTGTTTTTCACACTCTTTTTGGCCATATTTCATCAAATCGAATCTCTGGCATATCAGCCAATAATCATGGGCAGTATAAAGATTGGTATAACTTCCCTGCTTTTTCAGGATATTGTATCCAAGAAAGAAGATGTTATGATGGTGGACAACATCAGGTTTGATTTCACCTAACAGACTATCGAATGTCTTCTTAACATACGTTGATTTTCCTGTGAGATAGGTGAGATACAAGTCTGATTTACCTAAAGGCGATTTCAGAGGATGAAGAAAAACACCATTACTTTCATCAGTTTCTTTAAAATCCCCATTAAAATCCGGTTTCTTGTAACGATATGCATCCAGGCTGAACATAACATGCACTTCATGTCCAAGCTTCACCAGTTCTTCTGAGAGATATTTTACATGTGTAGCATCTCCTCCTATATGATATGGCGGATAGTAAGAAGAGGTCATAAGAAATATTTTTTTCTCCATAAATATTCGTCCTTTGGTTTATTTATTGCCCAAAAGCTAATTTTAATGCACCGATGGCGTATCTACTTGCAAGATTGAAATCATCCGGATTCTTGATAACGTATCCAATATTCTGAATCCACCACCTGGGATTCAAGAATATCGCCTGATGTGCCATTTCCCTGGCTTTATTTATCTCTTCACTTGTCAATTCCTCAGTTCTCATAATCGATTTATTCTGATGCAAGGTCCTGAAATCTGTTTGTTCTGTTATCCACCCTTTTTCCAGAGCGATTTCATACAATTTTGTTCCCGGATAAGGCGTTGCAACATTGAATTCACCCCCTGTGGGAAGTGTTCGTTTGATAAAGTCGATCGTTTCTTTGACAGTCGTCCTGTTTTCACCCGGTAATCCGAAAATAAAACTGCAATATGCCTTAATTCCTGCATCTTTGACCATTTGTATTGCTTTAGCTGATTCTTCAACAGATATTCTCTTATTTGCCCCGCCTATGATCTTCTGGCTGCCGGATTCTATTCCCATGCTAACGGCCGTGCATCCTGCCTGCTTCATTTTTTGAAGAAGATCCATGTCTATAAGATCAACCCTGGAATTACAATACCATTTTATATTCAACCTTTCAGAGACCATTGTTCGTGCAATAGTCTCAACACGTTTTTTATCCATCGTGAAGACCTCATCAAAAAACATTATAGTTTTAATATTGTAATTCTGCTTAAGGTATCTCAGTTCCTCAAGTACGCTCCTGGCAGACCTTGCTTTCCATTTGGTTTTTGCCATTGTGCAATATATACAAGAATTGGGACAGCCCTTACTCGTATACATTATAGTGAAAGGTTGACCATGTTTGGTATCCGCATAATATAAATCAAAGGATTTTAACAAATCATAAGCAGGGATAGGTATATCGTCATAATTATTTATAGGATCAGCATCCCTGTTGACTTTAATTTCACCATCAAAACGGTACGCAATCCCTGCCACCTCCGAAAGCTCAGGTCCTGCAGCTAACCTGTTAATAAGATCTGGCGCCACTACTTCATATTCATGTCTTATGTAAATATCAAGATCTTTTGCTTCATCAAGAACATTCCTGGCAAAACTACCAAGAGTCCAGCAGATGCCAATTGTGGGTGCATCAGAGTACTTTTTTGAAATTGATGCAACTTTCATATCACAGTCAAAAGTTGAAGGAATGAACTTAATAATAACTGCTTCATAATCATTCTCAGAAAGCATTTTTTCAAAAGCTGGATACTCTATATTCTCACCGTTTGCATCAATAAGGTCAACTTTATGTCCCTGACTTCGTAAAAGAGATGCAATCTGAAGCAGACTGTATGGAGGCAAAACTGAATTCTTCTCAATAATCTCACACCGTTCTTCCCTGATAACAGACATTTTTTTAAATCTTGGTGGATTCACAAGTAAAACTTTCATATCTATTCCCCTTTTAATATTTGTCCATATATTTTTCCTGTTTTATTAATTCTTATTTCAGATGTATTTATTTCAGATATATTATATTCATTATGTTCTTTTTGTTCACCATTGTCATAATACCATATACGTTCGTATAATGGGATATCTACTGTTTTATTAGTAAATAAAAATAATATATATTTATATAAATTATATGGTCCGAACATATCTATCAAACTTTTATTTTCGATAGCAAGACGAAGAGCATGTGACTTGATCAATGTAAAGAAAGTCCTGCGTGCTTGCGTTTTATAAAATTTCATATTTTCAATTTTATCATTAAATATAGAACTAATATTTATGTTAGAAAATTTAAGATTTGGATTAATAGATTTTGCTCTGATTTTTATTTGTTTCAAAGTTAACATCGACGCATACTGGAGATCCTCATAAAAAACAATTCTTATATTATTTTCTTTGGCAATTCTACTGCAAATATCACATAACATAATATGGTCTATATGGTTCCCAAGACCCATTGGCGCTGCTATTAAATCACATGGATATGATTTTATTAATTTTAATAAAGTATTATACACATCTGTATAAATCGGATCTGAAGCAGGATTATTTTTTGCGAATATTTCCGGGCGTGAATACCCTCTAAGTGGCGGTTCATTGAAATTTAAACACTGAAAATTAATACCTAATTTATCCGTAAATCCAACATCCTCCAGATGCCTTACTTTTGATATTTTCTCAGGACCAGATATCTTAATAGATGGTGAATAATTAGATCTTGTAAAAATAGTCACCATTAAAATAGGTCGATTGAAAAAATTTTGTAATAAACTTCCACCAAGTGAATATGCAATATCGTCCGAATGTGGAGAGACTAATATTGTTTTAATTCTATTTTCCATAATCCTATCCTTTATCCTTTCAATGCGCAAAATCCATTTTATTAATTAAATAATTGCTTAGTATTTTAATAATATGATTACTCGCAAGTATGAAATCATCCGGATTCTTAAGTACGTATCCAATATTCTGAATCCACCATCTGGGGTAAAAATATATTGCCTTATATGCTTTTTTTCTTGCACTTTCCAGTTCCTCTGTTGTTAATTCATCTGTTCTCATAATCGATTCATGCTGAAACATGCTTCTGAAATCTGTCTTTTTCGTTATCCATCCCTTTTCCATAGCAATGTCATACAACTTTGTTCCCGGATAAGGCGCCACAACATTGAATTGAGCGCCAGTAGGAAGAGTCTGCCTGACAAAATTAATTGTATCATTCACAGTCTCCCAGTTCTCACCTGGCAATCCAAAAATAAAGCTGCAATTTACTTTGATCCCTGCATCTTTTACCATTTTAATTGCTTCACCCGCCATTTCAACTGATGTTTTCTTATTCGTTCCGGCCATAATCTTCTGACTGCCGGATTCTATTCCCAGGCTAACGGCTCCACACCCGGCCATCTTCATTTTTTCAAGAAGATCCATGTCTATAAGATCAACCCTGGAATTACAATACCATTTGATATCCAGCTTTTCATCTACGATTGCCTGAGTAATTCTCTCAACTCGTTTCCTATCCATGGTGAAAGTTTCATCAAAAAACATTACGGTTTTAATATTGTAATTCTGCTTAAGATACAGCAATTCCCTGATTACACTCTCAGCAGACCTTGCCTTCCACTTTGTTTTAGCAACAGTACAGTAAATGCAAGAATATGTACAACCTTTACTTGTGTACATTATTGTGAAGGGCTGCCCATGTTTTGTATTTTCGTAGTAAAATTGAAACGATTTTAGCAAATCATACGCAGGTAAGGGTATATCATCATAATTTTTTATAGGATGAGAATCTTTGTTAACCTGTATTTCACCATTGAGGCGATATGCGATTCCCGCCACATCTGGGAGATTTCCATCAGTAGAGATCTGGTCAATAAGCTCTGGTGTCACAACTTCATATTCATGCCATATATAAAAATCCAGATCTTTTGCCTGGTTCAGTATAGTCCGTGCAAAATCGCTAAGAGTATAACAGATGCCAATTGTAGGAGCATCAGAGCACTTTTTTGAAATTGATGCAACTTTCATATCCCAGTCAAAAGTTGTGGGTGTAAACCTGAAAATAACTGCTTCATAATCTTTTTCAGAGAGCAATTTTTCAAGGGCTGGATATTCAATATCCTCACCGTTTGCATCAATAAGATCAATCTTATGCCCTCTTTCCCGAAGAAGAGATGCAATCTGAAGAAGGCTATATGGGGGTAAGACCGAGTTTCGTTCAATAATCTCACACCGCTCTTCCCTGATAACAGATATTTTATTAAACCTGGGTGGATTAACTAATAGAACATTCATATATTAACCCCCGTTCAATATTTGTTCATAAATTTTCTCAGTTTGATTTGTCATTATTTTAGACGTAAATTTCTCCAATACTTTTTCACGTGCTTTCTTTGATATTTTAATTCTCTCAGATTCATTATCCAATAAAAATAATAACTTTTCAGCTAATATTTCCGAATTACCGGGGGGGACCAATAGCCCGTCAACCCCATCTTCTATGATTTCAGGGACACCGCCAACATTTGATGCAATTACTGCAACTCCTGAACTCATTGCTTCAAGAATACTAAACGGAAAACTTTCTGTTAAACTTGGAAGAACAAAAATCGATGAGTTTGAATATACTTCAGGCATCCTGGCATGTGGAATATATCCTAAGAGAGAATAGTACTCTGGTGGGATACCTTCATTTTCAAACATGCTTACCCACTTTCTATTTGCTTCCGGACCGGCAAAAGCAAAATGAACACATTTGGTTTTGCTAATCACATACCGCATGGCTCTTACCAGAATATTGATCCCTTTTAATGCAATGAACCTTCCTGAAAACAGTATAACAGGTTTACTTGTTTCAAATCTTCCTGCCGTATTTTTTCTATCAGGTGAAAATTGTTCATGATCTACCCCATTATGGATGACATTCACATCCTTAATTCTGTAGTTGTGCTCCAGTAATCCTTTCATCCAATTTGAAACTGCTATAATTGTCCGGGATCTTTTCAAATAAAGCCCCTGGATAAGTTTTAGCATGGGATATAACTCAAGTGTATATTTCTCAGAGGCCTCCATTTGACTGAAATCAAGACCGGAAGCCAGAATCCCCTCTTTATGCCCTTCAATAATAGTATGTACTGTTGTTACCATGTTCTTATTTGATTTTAATAATCTCAAGATCACATCAGACATATGAGGGACATCAGCATGGATAATATCTATTCTATTTTCTTTGCATATTATGGGAAGTTCCCTGAAACATGAATATTGAAAGGCAGCATTATAAAGAAAGGTATCATTAGCATTTGAAATTGTGTGGATCTGGATTTTATTTTCAAAAAAATCAAGGATTTTTTCATCAGTATAAACAGAATCATTATCGATTTTTCTTCTAACTGTCACAACATGGATATTATGTTTTTTTGACAGGTTTTTAGCCAGTCCGATTGTATAAGTTCCGGCTCCTCCCCAATTTGGCATAAACTCAGGTGCCAAAAGTGCGATATTCATCTTAACCCCCTATGTTCATATATCAAGATACTATCAAATAGCGGTTTTGAAATATTCCCGCCCCCGCATCCAATACTATTATTGAACTTCTTCTTATTATCTTTTTCGGTTTTTGGTTATGTGGTTGTTAAAAATATAATCGGTTGTCCGAGTATAGAATTAAAGGCCCCACATACAAAAAATGTACGTTTTTGGTATAAACATTTAAAACTATTTGAGATTCAATGGATAATGGTCAGGCCTGGATATTCGCCTGCCTGCTTTACTGTTAATCTTATTAGTAAAACTAATAATATGCTCATCCTTTTTATTTATTTTATTGGATGGTTTCAAATACTCTTTCAATATAACATTAAGAATCTTGAATCCATCTCTTATAGAATTAAGATTTGAATCCCCATTCTTCCTTTTTGCTTCAAAGGAGGGCACTTCTTTGATTTTTAGCCCTGCTTTTTTCATAAGTATCGATTGTTCTGTCTCTATTTCAAATCCATTTGAACTGCAATATATCCGGTCCAGTGCTTCTTTCTTAAAAGCACGATAACCATAGCAGAGGTCTGTATAATCTGTATTATACAGGGTGTTAACCATTGACACAAATATTTTATTGCCCAGTCTCCTGAAAGGCGTAAAATCCGCAGATCCTCCACCTGGCAGTAAACGTGAACCTTTTGCAACATCGAATCCATCGAGGATGGGGTCAAGAAGCAATGGAATTTCTGCAGGGTCATGACTGCCATCCGCATCCATCATAATTATTAAATCACCTGTTGCTGTTTCAAAACCGGTTTTCATTGCAGCACCTTTTCCAGATGGTTGTTCTATTATGATTTTCGTGTCACTCCTGTATTTTCTGATCTCTTCTATTGTTCCATCGGTTGAGTTCCCATCCACAACGACAATCTCATCCACAAAATCAGGAATATTTGAAAATACTTCCTTGATATTTTTAGATTCATTCATAGTTGGTATTACCACACTAATTTTTTTCATCTGCTTTTTCTTATCCATCAGACTCATTTCTATACCCCCATTGATAGAGTAGAAAACTTCGAACCTATCCAAGATCATATTTTTTAAGACCATTTAGATGAAATACTAACCTTAATTTACCCATTGAATCCCAATTCAGATTTCCATTTAAATGAAATCGTAAATAAACAAACCTGCATCAGGTCGGTTCTACTCCCGTATAGTATAATCGTGGTTGTAACATTTAAGCCTTTCTATGTTTGGGATATGTTTGAATGGTCGGTAATGTTTATATTACTTTATCGATAAGAAGAGTATTATGGCAGAGTTAGGGAAAATTGAAAAACCGGAAGCATCAACCTTTTTGGCAAAACGTAAATTATACGTTATCCCCACACTTCCTTTTGAAGAGCTGGCTTCACAATATAATATTGATCTGGCAAAAGTGGAGCGGTTTTGGGGAGAAGTGAGGGAAAAGATAAATTATTTCATCTCAACTTATGGAAAGATCAGTATAATTTATATAGAAGGAATAAATGAAGACGAAAAAGCAGGCATTGAATATTTTGAAAAAACCGGAAAAGATAGTAATCATTACAAGTTAATAAAAAACCTCCTGGACAATGGCGCGGTTGTGAAAGGCATTGAAAAAGCCGGACAACTGGAGCGGTCAAAGCTGCTATTTGAGGAATACTCAAAATCTTTTTATCCTGAAGTGCAGGAAATCCATAAAGGTTATTATGGCAAAGACACCAATTTTGATAAATGGCGGGAATACCTGACAAAAAAGATACAGGAAATGCAGGACGAAATGGGAAAATCCACAACCAGGATCCTTGGAGAATTACCTGCTGATTCAAGCGGTGTTCTCATCATTACTGATGGAAGACCAATAGAATTCCCTGAAGATATTGATATTTTCCAGATAAGGCCTCCAGCTTTTGATGAGATTGAACGCAATATCCGGGAAAAGGTAAATCCAGTCAATCGGATGAATCAACAGGAATAGTAATAATTATTCCTTTAGATGAGATTTCATAAGGTAATAGCTGGACCGGAGTCTTATTATTTCTCATTTTCACAATATCCATCACCCTTTCCCTGCGTCCGGTATAAGGATTTTCTCGTTTCATGAGCTGGATAGCGCCGTAAGCTGAGAAAAGTGCAAATTCAACTAATTCCCTGGAGACAACCCCACCAAGAAGGATAAATGTAGTAATGCCTTTTTGTGCCATGTTATAAATAAGAAGATTGAACCTGTCACGGAACTCGGATGAAGTAAGATTTGATACATGGCTGCCGAGACTATCGATAATGAGAATATTGGTATCAACAGGCAGATTATCCGAAAATTGTGTAAAATCGCCTTTAACTGCTTCCAGACTGATAGATAATGCTGTCTTTATTTCCATTGCCCTGTACCCTGCAAGCTCAACGAAATGTAACAATCCCTTTTTCTCCATAGCTTCAAGGTCCCAGCCAAATGATTTCCCCTGCTGCCTGAGCTCCGGCGCATTTTCCTCCGTGGAAACATATACTGTCTTTTTGCCATCCAGGCAATTTGTATGTGCGAATTGAAGTCCAAAAATAGTTTTTCCGCTTCCCGGATCACCCGTGATGATGATATTTTTTCCAGCGGGAAAACCTCTTATTATTTCATCCAGTTCCGAAATACCTGTTTTTATCCTTTCCATGTTCATTTCTCCTTCATTTTTTTTCGTCCCTGACTTGAATTTCAAATCTGCACATCTTTGAACCGCTGGCAATACTTGATTTTTGCTCTACGCTGCCTTTAAGACCGGTCCATGTGAAACTGCGCTTTGCAAGACTCCTGCATATAAAACAAAATATCGGATTGCTGTGAGCTTCATTTCTCCAGGGACAATTAATGAACTCAAGCACTTCCTTTTTCCCATCTATTGTTCTTTTATTTTCAATCCCGAAATTTGAAAACAATCCAGAGACCCATACCATATATGCTGTAATCAATTGAGAAGGATCATGATTAACATCCTTTTGTTTCATTTCCTCTTTAAACCTGGGCTTCACATTCATCTCAAACCTTTCAGAAAAATTTTTAATAAGGATATCTCTTACCTGGGATGGGACACCGGATGCAAAAACAGGAAGCGCGCTCACAATAAAGCCATGCAATTCTGCCCGTGCCTTTTCCTTCTGCAACTTCTCTGCATTCTTACGCTCTGTGATATCTCTTGTTACATGTACAATACTGCCAATTTCTCCATTTTCATTATTGATCGGATATGCAGAAACTTCAACATATTGAATATTGCCATTCCTTGCATAATGAATATGTTCGTATATTGAAGAAGATCCTGTTTTCAATGTATTCTGAAGAGGGCAATTATCAAGAGGACAGGGATGATTACTATTATGTGTTAATTCATAACAGTTCTTTCCGATAGCCTGTTCTTTCGTAAGATTATAGAATTTCAGGAAAGCCTTATTAGCGTCAATTATTGTGAAATCTTTTACGTTAATTATGGTAATTAAATCATTGATACTGTTAAGTACGGTTTCTGAGAATTCCTTTGATTGGTGCAGGAGCTCCTCAGCATGCTTGCGTTCGGTAATGTCACGAACGACTGCCATCGTATAACTTTTTTGCCCGATGTCTAAAATGTTTGTATTTACTTCAACTGGAAAAACCGACCCATCCTTGCGTTTATGAAGACCTTCCATTGTCACATTCCGTTTTTTCATCAGATCCTTCACATGATCTTCCCATGAAAATTTATCAGGAATTGCTGCTTCAAAATCAAAAACATGCATATTCAGGATTTCTCCAATAGAATATCCAAGGTTCTTGCATGCCGTTTCATTGCAGTCAATGATCAGTCCTGTTTCCGGATCGTCAATAAAAACGGCATCTGTTGAGGTCTCAAAAAGCGTTCTGAATAAACGAAGCTTTTCTTCTGCCTTCCGACGCTCTGTTATATCTTTAAGTGTCCCCATGGTCGCTACTTTTCCGCCGAAATTTATAAGCGCCACAGTCATATTCAGTATCAAACGTGTTTTCCTGTCCCGATGAAGGGCATTGAATTCGTATTCAGTGGGTACATTTTCACCTGCCTGCCTGCGTATATAATAATCGGAAACTTTTGCCATGTCCTCAGGCGCAATGAATTGCCTGAAATCCATTCCTATTATTTCTTCCACTTCATACCCGGCCAACCTCGCAAAAGCTTCATTTACGAATTGGAACTTCCCATTAATGATAATAAAAACCCCATCCTGGATATGTTCGATCAAAGTCCGGTATTTTTCTTCTGATTGGTGGAGTTTTTCTTCAGCTTCCTTACGTTCCGTGATATCCTCAACCATAATGATTGCAAATTGCGGATCACCTTTTATATCCCGGACAAGGGAAACTGTCATCCTGGCCCAGAACACCATGCCGTTTTTCCGGATATAGCGTTTCTTTATCATGTATTGATCTTTGTTCCCGAGGATCAATTCATTGAACTGGTCTATATCAAGTTCCACATCATCATGATAAGTGAATTCGGTAAACAGCTTACCTTTAATTTCTTCATCCATAAACCCCAGCATCTGCTGAAGTATATGGTTTGTTTCCAGGATTCGCCCCTGTGAATCCACACGGGACATACCGATAGGTGCCTCTTTAAAAGTAGCTTTGAATTTCGCCTCGCTTTTTCGAAGCTTTTCTTCAATCCGCTTTCGCTCTTCGATTTCCCTTTCAAGCTGGCTCACTTTCTCCTCCAGCTTATTGAAGATACGGCGGCTGTACCGTTCAAGGTACTCTTCTTCTTTTATTGGGGTTGGTTGTGATATTTTCAGTTTGCCACTGGAAATATCAAGAAGAGCCTGTGTAATTTCTTTCACGAGTTCCCTGGGCTCAATAGGTTTAATTATGAACCGGCAGACCCCAAGCGCCTCAGCCAGTTCCATGTCTTTTTCGGTTACATAGGATGCGCTATAGAAAATAAATGGCAATTCTTTCGAAGATATGCTTTTCCTTATCTCACGAAGCAGTGTAAACCCATCCATTTCAGGCATCATGATATCTGAAACCACGATGTCAGGTTTTTCCAATGATACGAGTTTCAATGCCTCTACCCCGTTCCCGGCTTCGACTACCACATAGTTGTTAGATGAGAGCATTTTAGATAACATCATCCTGTCAAGCCTGTTATCATCCACTACCAGGACTTTCATTTCTTATCCCCGCTGGAGTCCTGAATCAGAAATGTATTCCCTTATCCGACCATGTTTTATACCCATATTCATCCTCTGTAAGATTCGATTATATTTTCGATATTGCACGACCAAACCCTACGCCACCATATATGCGTGTACTTTCTGAATCCACCTGGTATATTTTATCAAAGACCTTACCAGTTAATCATTGGGAATATATATCCTTGTATCTTTGAAACAGACCTGGATATATTCACTTTTTCTTTTTCTACCTGCATCTATTTCTACTTTCCTCTTTTTTGTTGAATTTGATAGTATTTTTCCATGAACAGCGCTTTCATGGGTTTTTCATCTCAAGGAATTTTTCAATATCTTTCATGATTGTAAGGGGATTTATGGGTTTTTCAAAATATCCATTGCATCCGGCCTCCATTACTTTTTCGCGATCTCCTGCCATTGCGTATGAAGTTATTGCAATTATCGGTATTTTCTGTACTGATTCTTTAGCGCGGATCCTCTTTGTGGCTTCAAGCCCATCGATATCAGGAAGCTGTATATCCATAAGAATGAGTTCAGGGCGCAAATCAACTGCTTTTTCCACACCCTCAAGACCGCACAAAGCCTCAATAACATCATGTCCATACTTTTTCAGGACAAAAGTTAATAGCTTCATATTTTGTGGATTGTCCTCTATTACCAGTATTTTCAAATTTTAACCTCCCGTGGTATGCGCAGGGAAAATATACTGCCCTTTCCATACTCACTTTCCACGTTGATTATACCGCCAAGAACTTCCTGTGTGAGCTTCCTGGTAAGATATAATCCAAGCCCGGTTCCGGAAGTTTTGGCTGTGAGTGGTGAATCAAGTCTTACAAATGCGGTAAAAAGTTTCGGAATATCTTCTCTCTTTATCCCAATCCCTGAATCTCCAATAGATATTTCGATTTCATTATTTGTAGACTTTGCTATTATTTTGATTTCACCTTTTTCTGTGAACTTCACTGCGTTTGAAAAAAGATTCATTATGCACTGGAGCAGTCGCCTGCGGTCGGTGTTTAACTCTATATCTGGCACATCAATACTCACAAAAAGCCCTTTTCCATTAATTTCTTGTTCCAGTGTAGAAACTACTTCATCTATTACTTCTTTTAAATCGAACCTGGAAACACAGACCTCAAGTTTCCCTGCTTCTATCTTCGAAATGTCGATAACATCGTTTATTAATGAAAGAAGATGCTTTCCAGAAGTGTTAACTATCTGGATCTGTTCTCTTTGTTCAGGTGTGAGTTCTCCTGACCAGCCCTCAAGGAGAATGCTCGTAAACCCGATTATCGAATTAAGTGGCGTCCTGAGCTCATGACTTGTGCTTGCTATGAACATCGATTTCATGAGGTCAAGTTGAATAAGACGCTTGTTAGCTTTATCAAGTTCAGCCGCTGTGCTGTTTATATCATTCACGAGATTAAGAAGACTTAATTGGCTCTCCTGTAGTTCTTTTGTCCTTTGTGCTACTTTTTTTTCAAGTGTTAATGTGTATTCTTTTGTTTCTTCGTAAAGCTGTGCGTTCCGTATCGAAAGCGCAACCTGTGAAGAAATAAGTTCAATGATTTTCAATTTTTTCACATCAGGTTTTTTATCAGTGCGGGTGAATAAACATAGTACTCCCACGCACTTTCCCCCCGTGATAAGCGGGAATGCCGCATGATACCGTATGTCTTCTTTGCGTGTAGCTTCCCTTGTGGCAAATTTGATCACAGCTTCACGGTCAGGAAGAATAAGGGGTTTAAGGTCGCGTGCTGCTGCCCCGCACAGGCATTCACCTATCCTGATCTTATTTGTGGTAAGGTCAATAATGGTCTCCTCTGATGTGCACCTGTGAGCAACCAACTGCAATATTTCATCCGGTTTTACAAAGCAAATAGTTCCCCCTTCAAGCCCTACGATCTTGACGCATTCATCAAGTACAGTTTCAAGTAGTTTATCAATATCAAGCAATCCGGTCGCAGTTGATATTATTTTATTGATAATACTGAGTTCCTCATTTGCTAATTGCATTTGGTCTTTCGCACGTTTTAGCTCCGTAATATCATTGATTGTTGTATAAACCTGATATGGCTTTGTTTCCGCATACCTGGTTTGTGGTATTGCATTTACCTGTATCCACCGGTATTCCTTAACTTCAGGATTGAATACACCCATAACCACATCTTTTACTTCCTTTCTGGTACGAAGAGCCATCATTGCCGGATGTTTCTCAACCGGAAAATCGGAACCATCCTCATGGATCGCTTTCCATAGCGGATCAATGGATGTCCGTCCTACCAGGTGGCCCACTGATAAACCGAGTATCTTCTGCGCTGCAAAGTTCGCTGAAATTATTGTTCCGGATTCATTATGGTAAATTACTCCCTGTGCCATTGTTTCATACAGGTTTCGATATTTCTCCTCTGATAAGCTTAGAGCTTTCTCAGCGCGCTTTCGCTGGGTAATGTCAATGATGATTGCCAGGAAAAGACGTGATCCTTCCTGCTCTATCAATTGCAGATGCAACTCTATCGGATAATGACTCCCGTTCGCCCTTCGAAGATCAGTATATAACAATAGTTTCTTTTTTTCATGCTGAATTAGTGGTATAATATATTTGCGGAATAACACTTCATCATATTCGTATGTGATGTCAAGAAAAGTCATCGATCTCAAAGATTCCAGAGAATAACCCAGATTCTGGCATCCCCCTGAATTTACATACGTGAACCGGAATTTTTCAGAATCAAAAATATAAATTTCATTAAGGCTTTTATCAAGAATTAATGAGAGACTCTTTTTTTCTTCTTCCCCTTTTCTGATATCTTCCATCAGTTGTGCATTTTCAAGCGCGATTGCTGCACTTGAAGCAAGACCCTGCAGCATCTCGATGTCAGATTGATCGAACTGGCGGTGTTCTTTTGTATTATGGATCTGGAATGAACCCAGCATCCGGCCTTTCCTGTCCAGTATAGGAACATTGGCGAGATTATGGAAACAAAGAGTTTTCCTGATATACTGGATCACATAAGGGTCATTCCGGGCATCATTTGAAATATAAGGCGATTTAGTCTCCATTACATGCCCCGGGACACCGTATCCCTTCTCGAAAACATAATCTATGGGAAAAAGCTTTCCATGTTCATTATATTCGGAAAACACCATTTTTCCGTTGACGATCAAACCTGCAGTCCCGGCTGTAGAATCTGTAATTTCCATTGCCGAAGTTATAAGATTTTGCATTATGACCGGAATTTCAAGAACGGTATTTATTTTCTGTGCCGCCTTTGACAGGATGCGAAGCTGGATGTTCCGCCGGGATACGAATTCCTCGGCCTGCTTTCGTTCAGTGATATCCCTGGCGAATCCGCAGAAATATTCTTTATTATCAAACTTGATATAACTTGAGATAATCTCTACCGGGAACTCACTGCCATCTTTACGGCGATGTATCGATTCGGCATGGAATAGTTTTTTTCTGCGGAATTCCTTAACCACAGCGTTCCACCTGGCGGAATCAGCCCGTGGATTCACATCAAATATCTTTAACTTCATCAATTCGTCATGATCGTAACCCAGAGATTTGCATGCAGACTCATTGACATAAATGAAATTACCTTCCGGATCAAGCCAGAATACCGCATCTGATATTGTATCGATAGTCTTTTTTAGTAAATTTAATCTCTTCTCTGCATGCTTGCGCCCGGTGATATCAGTTGCTATATGGATGATCTTCTCAAGGTTACCTTTCTCATCAAATAAAGGTGTACAGGAGACAAGATATACACCATCTAAGGCTTGCACTACCATCTCACCTGTCTCAATTGAGTTGGATATTAACATCTTTTCCATAGGGCAATTCTTCGGTGGCCGGGTTGTTCCATGGAATAATTCGTAACATTTCTTGCCCACGATTTCAACTTCGGATTTTCCAAAAACTTTTTCTGTGATCCTGTTAGCTGCCAGTATATTATGTTTCGGATCCAGGAGCAATATTGTATGACCGATGGATTTGAAAAATTCCATTTTTTCAGCGTATGCGCCAGCAAGTGCTTTTTCTGTCAGTATGCGTTCTGTATCATCCCTCCAGATACTGATAATAAGACCCGGCTTTCCAATATCAACATGTTCAAGAAAAGAGGAGTTAATATTGAAGTATCTCATTCCGGCTTCTGTCTTCATCCGGAACTCAATATCTTTAGCTATGCCGTTATTTTTGATCTGACTTTCCAGTTCTTTCCAGATATCACTGGCATTGGCATTTAGCTTTCCAAGCCATACTATAATGTTTGTTCCGATCACATTATGCCTGTTACATGAAATAAATTTACAGAATGTATCATTAACAAAAATGATGTTTTTAGCCGCATCAGTGATCACTATGCCATCAGTTGATGCATGAAGCAGCACCTCGAAAAACCGTACGGTCCGCTGTAATTTTAATATACTTTTTCTATTATTCTCTTCTACATCATTCAACTTACGGTCATTCATGAACCTCTTTTATCTAACCCTGCGATAGCAAAGGCTACTTTTTATGACGTTTTTGCAGTACGATGGTTATAAAACGGTAGATCTATTATATTAAAATGATGTTTTTTTCTGCATCTTGAAATCCAGTGAAAATTATTACAAAAAATACAAAAATACACACAAAATCAGTCCGACGGATAACCTTAAATACAACATAACACAATATGATTTATATGATTATGATGATTGAATAATCAGTGTCCGAGCCCGACCTCCTAACGGGTAGCTCCTCTGTTCGCTATATGGGGGTGTAAATCCCCCCTCGGACCAACCCGATTTTATTAAATTCCAGGCGAACTTAAAATATTTAAATAATCCCGTTATTAAACCAAAAATGGATAAAACCAGGTTTGTTTATATTTTGATCGGGGGATTTTTTGGTTCTGCATTAAGAGAATCTCTCTTGTTGTCGCTTCCCGGTGCTTTCAGTACTTTACTCGTAAATATTACCGGGAGTTTTGTCCTTGGCTACCTGATGTATGCAACAGAACTTGGTTTTTTTAGCGAACGTGAACGATATGTCGTAGGTTTCGGCTTTTGCGGTGGCCTGACAACATTTTCAACATTCATTGTTCAGACAATGCAACTTCCGGGTTCAATTGCCTTATTAAATATTATGGTTAGCATTGGTTTTTGCCTGGTTAGCGTTTTCCTGGGAAGGGTATTTGCAAAAAAGGGGCTGGGAGCATGAACTTGATCCCTGTATTATTGGCAGGCGCCGGAGGGGCACTTGGTGCAGTGCTGCGCTATCTGGTCTCAGGGATATGTCCTGTCTGGAAGGATATTCCAACAGGGACATTGCTTGTGAATTTTCTTGGCTCAACGATCCTTTCTGTGATCACATTCGGGACAAATCCCCTTCCATACTTTGCTGATGCAGGAATACTTGGCGGATTTACTACATTTTCCACCTTCAGTTATGAGAGCTGGAAGCTCCTTGAACGCAGGGAGTATAATGTTTTTGGAGCTAATATCATGTTGAGCCTGCTTATATGCGGAGCAGGTGTAGCCTTAGGAAAATGGATAGTATTATGAATAAAGGATACAGAGATGGTTTTATGAAAGCAAAATTACTCAGGATTTACATCGGGGAATCCGGACGGTACGAAGGAAGACCTGTTTATCATGCGATTGTTGAATACTTAAGAAGCAAAGGAATTGCAGGTGCTACTGTATTCCGGGGTTTTGAAGGGTACGGTGTTCACAGTATTCTTCATACTGCAAGCATAATGCGACTGAGTGAAGATCTTCCGGTAATTATTGAGGTAGTGGATACAGAGGAGCGCCTGGAGCCGGTTATCCCCCAGATCAGGAAAATGGCAAAGGATAAATTGATGATGATACAGGATGTTGATATTCTGGCAGGGCATGAATATGAAGCGTGAAGAGTTCTCGTTTCAAAAAACATATATCTCCACAGGTTAATCTTTAACTATGCTTACAAAATCAGAGGGTGAGGCAGCTGTACGCCTGGCAAGAACAGCAATAAAAGAATGCCTTACAAATGGAAAAAAGATCACACCGGAAAACCTTCCGGATATTTTCAAGGAAAAGCGCGGTGTTTTTGTAACATTGAATAAGAAAATCGCTTCAAAAGAGCTTAGGGGCTGTATTGGAAGACCTTATCCTGTCCTTCCTCTCGGTGAAGCTATAATCTTATCAGCCATCAATGCCGCACGTGAAGATCCGCGGTTTAATCCTGTAGAGCTAAAAGAACTTGATCAAATCGTTATTGAAGTCACCATACTTACAGTTCCCAAACGCATTAATGCAAAACCCAGAGATATCCCTGATAAAATAGTTATCGGGCGGGATGGTCTTATTATTTCAAACGGAAGGAGTTCAGGGCTTCTTCTCCCCCAGGTCGCAGTGGAATATGGGTTTGATAGTACTGAATTTCTTTCCCAGACATGCATAAAAGCAGGACTCATGCCCGATGCATGGCTTGAAGGGGCGCAGGTTTATTCTTTTGAAGGACAGATATTTGAGGAAGTAAAACCTGGCATAGAAATAAGGGAAAAAGATATTAAGCGCGGAGAATGATTATTAATATGGAGTGTTAGCCCCAAAATTCATTTTAATAGCACAGGAGAACAATAAAATGTCTGAATTACATATATCCGAGAATTCTTCGAGTGATGAGATACTTCCGTTTGCGAAAATGGTGCATGAACTTTTTTCACTTCCCGTTACTATGCGAAGTAAAAATAAAAAAGGTGTCAGGCTTGAAAAAGGAATTTTAATTGATACAGACTATACCGGACCTGTGCTTGAAGAGGCAATGCAAAAAAACCATGTGATCCATACCATACCGACGAGTGGCGAGTATAAAGGAATACCTGTTGTTGTTACCCCTATCCAGGACAAAGAAGGTAAACCTATAGCAGCTCTGGGTATTGTGGATGTGATTTGTACGATCGACCTTGCTTCAGTATTCGGGAATTACCCGCAGATTGTGCGGCAGGTTGAAGAAAGCAAGAAGCATTAACAAATTAATGCTACCAGATTCTTTGCGCTGTAAGTATTATTCCCTTATCCTTCATAAAATTAATTAAGTTCTCTATCCATATTTGCATTGCCAGTTTAGTCTTGGCATAATCCAACAGGCTATTTTTGACTCCGCCACGCCAGCGGACTCCTTTGTATTTTGTCTTGAATTCCTCGATATGCGACTTTTCAGCCGTGTTCTCAAAGAGACCGGCTAATATTTGTAAGGTATATTGTAGATTTTCTTTTTTCATAAATCCCCTCGCGCATAAATTATCAATATAGGTATACACAATATGTTATATATATTTTTCCATATAGATGAGCATAATGATAATCAAAAGAATAATGTCTGACCGTATCTTTTACTATAACCTGAAATCGAGTTAAGGAATTTTTATACCAAAGTATTAAATGTCTTAACATTCAAGTAAGCAGTCCACCAGAGGTGAACCATGGCAAGATTTCCAGAAGCGGAAAAAGTACTATTACACATGAAAATCTGCATGAAATGCAATGCAAGGAATTCAGTTCGCGCAACACGATGCAGAAAATGCGGATATAAGAATCTTAGAATGAAATCAAAGGAACTTAAGGGAACATAACTTGATGTCAGTTGAGGAGCGTCTCAACCAGATAGTTGAAAAAGAAGGCGCTGTTCACCTTACCCTTTTAGACCCTGACTCACAGTCGCCTGAAATAGCCGGAAAAACCGCAAAAGAAGCGTATCTTGGCGGCACAGATGCAATTATGGTCGGCGGTTCTACCGGGGCTACGGGAAGTACTGTTGAACAGACAGTGCAGGCTATAAAGTCTGCCTGTGATCTTCCGGTCATTCTTTTCCCGGGAAATGCCGCAGGGCTTGCACCAGGAGCTGATGCGGTTTTTTTTATGAGCCTTCTTAATTCAAGAGATGTCAATTACATCACAACAAACCAGGCAATTGGAGCACCGGTAGTTTATAAACATAATATTGAACCGATCTCTATGGCATATATTGTAATAGAACCAGGAGGTGCTGCCGGATGGGTGGGAGATGCCCGCCTTATTCCGAGGGACAGGCCTAAGCTGGCTGTGGCTTATTCTCTTGCGGCAAAATACCTGGGAATGCATTACATATATCTTGAGGCAGGTTCAGGCGCCGATAAACCCATACCTGTTGAAATGATCCGGGCTGTAAAAAAAGTGGTTGGAAAGTCAACAAAACTAATCGTTGGCGGTGGAATACGTGATGGGAACACCGCAAAAGAGAGAGTAAAAGCAGGAGCCGACATGATAGTTACAGGCACAATCGTCGAACAGGTCGATGATGTCAGAAGTAAGATAGAAGAACTTGTGAAAGCGATAAAGTCATAATAACAAGCTTTCATCATGATACTCAAGATACACGACCGAATCGATAACTTTAAATTCTTATAAGGACTAAAATCACATGGAGACTGTCATCCGGGATGACATTGGTATAAATGAATAACAAAATATCAGAAATCCAACAAAAACGCTCTGCTTTGATGAAAAATATGGGGAAAAAACAACCTGTGGCGCTTGAATCATGGATGATAGAGGAATATTATGTCCCATATCAAGCATCTTAATTTTTAATATTTAATTTTTAGTATTTACCTGGAGGGAGTATATGGAAGTAACTGGAGTTTGTAGTATATGTGGACGACCGGGAAAGCTGCATACATGCATGTTATGCGGAAGTTTAGTATGTTCCCGGTGCATCACAGGAGAAGGCGTATGTATTCGCTGTTCTCAGGGCAGGTCATCTTCGGGGGAAAGATCGTTCGTTTGATCAAAAATTAACCGTCCTAAAACCATAAATATAAAACGCTGTAAATCCATAATACAAGCTACTTAATATAGAGAGTAAGATAGGAGGCTTTCATATCGAGGAGAACTCAAGTGAATTGAAACCCGTTAAAGCAATATATGCGGTTCTTGGTAGCGGAGGCATTGGTCTTGCTCTTGCGAAAGAGCTTGAGACCAGGACTAAGAATATTATCCTTGTAGATAATGATGCTGCAAAGGTCCAGACATTAAAAGAACAAAACCTCAATGCTGTGCAGGGAAATATCGGTGATACTGAAATTCTCTCAAGTCTGGATCTCCAGAATATCGAATCTGTTTTTATAATGAGTTCTGACATCGAAGCAAATAAGAAAGCTTTGAATTTTATCCGGAAAAAAGCTCCAGATGTCCAGATAGTTACAAGAGTCAATACTTACCAGGAAAAGGAAGAAATGGAAGTTGCCGGCGCTGACCTGGTGGTCCTCCCTTCAAATTTACCAATAAAAGCGATAGCATCAGCTATTGTACAGTATATAGAAAAAATGAAATCCGTAAAACTTGCCCAGGACCTGAAGAAATTAATCAATACTGTAGGTGAAGGAAAACTTGCGATCATAGTCCATGATAATCCTGACCCGGATGCCATCTCAAGCGCTATGGGCCTGAAGGAAATCGCGAACAGCGTAGGGGTCAAAGCGGACATCCTGTACAGGGGAGTAATAGGGCATCATGAAAACAAAGCTTTTGTAAACCTCCTTGATATAGAGATGGACCAGTCAAAAGACTTCAAGGCATCAGATTATAAGAAAATAGCACTCATTGAATCATCGGCGCCAGGCGTAAATAATTTACTTCCCCCTGGAACTAGGGTCAGCATTGTGATCGACCACCACCAGGCCAATCTGGAAGAAGTAGATGCAGAATACATAGACATAAGACCAAACATAGGTGCGACTGCTACCATAATGACAAAATATCTCCAGGAACTTGAGATACCTATAAAAACCGAGCTTGCAACAGCGCTATTATATGGTATAAAAGTGGACACAAATGACTTTCGCAGAAATACCGATCCTGCTGACATGACCGCCGCAGCATATCTATTTCCTCTTGCAAATCATGATATACTGAACCGCATAGAAACGCCCTCAAAATCTACTGAGTCGATAGATATTCTTGGTGAAGCTATCAAGAACAGGCAGATAAAAGGCAGTTACCTTATCTCAAATGTCGGGACGATACGCGACAGGGATACTCTTGCCCAGGCTGCGGATTACATGCTGACCCTTGAAGGAATAACCACAACCCTGGTTTTTGGTCTCAGTGAAGATACGATATATATTTCCGGAAGATCGCGGGACGACAGGATAAATATCGGAAAGATCCTGACAGATGCATTCGGTGCTGATAAGGCCGGAGGACATGCCACGCTTGGAGGCGCACAGATCCCTCTTGGGGTTTTCAGCGGTACAAAAGATAAACAGACGCTTCTCAAACTGGCTGAGGAGGCTGTAGTAAAACGATTCCTGACTGTCATAGGGATGCAGAAAGAAACAAGTTGATTTTCCAGGATTATTTAGAATTTCAGATGTTTTTCCAGAATAGTTATCTATTTCCTTAACAATAACTACCCCCAGATATTATGGACGAGTACCAGCTTGATTATTTCAAAGATAATGGATTTGTACGAAAACAGTGCCCAAAGTGCGGCAAGAATTTCTGGACCAGGGATCCTGAAACTGAATTCTGCGGAGACCCGCCCTGCGTTTCATATTCATTTATAGGAAAGCCGGTTTTCAAGAAAGAATTTGAAATATCATCGATGCGGGAAGCGTATCTTTCATTTTTCGAGAAAGAGGGACATACACGCGTAAACCGTTATCCTGTTATCGCACGCTGGCGTGATGATATTTATCTAACAATCGCTTCCATTGCGGATTTCCAGCCTTTCGTTACATCCGGCCTTGTCCCGCCGCCTGCAAATCCTCTCACAATATCGCAGCCCTGCATCCGTCTTGATGATCTTGATGCAGTAGGCCGCAGCGGACGCCATCTTACGACATTTGAGATGATGGCTCACCACTGCTTTAACAAACGAGGGCAGGAAATATACTGGAAGGACAGGACTGTTGAGTTATGTGATTCCCTGCTTGCCAGTCTTGGCCTTGACCTGAATGCAGTAACCTATAAGGAAGCGCCCTGGGCAGGCGGGGGAAATGCAGGTCCCAGCGTTGAAGTACTGGTGGGAGGACTTGAACTTGCCACACTTGTTTTCATGGATTTAAAGCAGACAAAAGGCGGCTCAATAAATATAAAAGGTGAGACCTACGAAAAGATGGACAATTATATTGTTGATACGGGATATGGTCTTGAGAGGTTCGTGTGGGCATCAAAAGGCTCGCCTACAATATATGATGCCGTGTTCCCTAAAATTGTGAACGAACTCATGGACCTTGCGGGTATTGAGCATTCTATTGAAAATCCCGAATACGCAGAGATCTTCTCGCAAAATGCAAGATTAGCCGGTGTAATGGATATAAGCGGACAGGCAAACCTTCTACAGCTCAGGAAGAAAGTGGCGGACAGCATTGGCACGACGGTTGAAAAACTCCAGAGAATCATGGTTCCTGTTGAGACCGTTTATTCTATTACCGACCATTCAAGATGCCTTGCATTCATGCTGGGTGATGGCATAATCCCGTCGAATGTGAAAGCAGGTTATCTCACAAGACTGGTGCTTCGCAGGACGCTCCGGCTTATGAAAGAACTGGATATCAGGGAACCCCTGATTGAAATTATCGAGATGCAGATACGGAATTTCCCAGAATACCCTGAATTCAGGGAGCGGCTTGATACGATAAGGGAAATTGTGGCGCTTGAAGAAGAGAAATATGCAGATACCATTGAGCGCGGAACGAAACTTGTGAAGAAGACTGCATCGCATTTCAAGGAGAAAAAACAGGCAATCCCTCTTGGTGAAATTATACAGTTATATGATACGCATGGTATCCCTCCTGAGATAACCCGTGAAGTCGCAAAAGAAGCAGGTGTCGTAGTGGAACTCCCTGATACGTTCTATTCACTTGTAGCGCAATCGCACAGCAAGGCGCAAACAGAGGAAGAAGAGAAGCTTCCATTAGATCTACCGTCAACCCGGAAGCTCTATTATGAATATCCCGAACAAATGGAGTTTGAGGCAAAGGTTCTTGATGTTATTGAGAACAATGTTATACTTGACAGGACAATGTTCTATCCTGAAGGCGGAGGCCAGCCTTCTGACCATGGGACCCTTTTGGTCAATGATTATGTTGCAAACGTGGTGGATGTGCAGAATCTAAATGGGGTTATAGTCCATGAGACTGATTCTGATTTCGGATTTAAGAAAGGCGATACTGTAAAAGGGAAAATCGATTGGGAGCGGCGGATGGCGCATATGAGACATCACACTGCCACGCATATTGTGAACGAGGCCGCCAAATCCGTGTTAGGAAAGCATATCTGGCAAACAGGCGCGCAGAAGTCCACAGACAGGGCAAGGCTTGACCTGACGCATTTTAAACGTATTACTGATGAAGAGTTCAAAGAGATAGAACTTTTTGCGAACAGGGCAGTGATGAAGAACCAGCCAGTACTCATCGACTGGATGGACAGGATCGAGGCTGAACAGCGTTACGGTTTTGTTCTTTACCAGGGCGGTGTGCCACCGGGAAAGGAGATACGCATTCTGCGGGTGGGGAATGATGTGGAAGCATGCGGCGGAACTCATGTTCCAAATACAGGATTGATAGGCCCTATCAAGCTCATAAAGACAGAGAGGATCCAGGATGGTGTTGAACGTATCGAATTCTCGGCAGGTGAGGCTGCTGTAAAACGCATGCAGGAAAGGGATGAGCTTTTAAATAAAGCTTCAGAAGCGCTTCGTGTTTCACCTGACCAGCTTCCTGATACCGTGAACAGGTTCTTTGAGGAATGGAAGGATTTCAAGAAAGAGAACGAACGCTTAAAAGCAGAACTTGCGCAAGCCAGAGTGAAGGCGATGATGAGCGATGCTGCTGGTATTAATGGCCTGAAAGTGCTTGCAAAGAAGATACCTAATGCTGACGTTGAGGAGCTTATCAAGGCAGCCACCGAGTTTGGCAAGAACGACGATGTTGTAGCGATCCTTGTAAGTGACAAGACGGGCGTTAAGATCGTTGTGGCGGCGGGTGCGCGCGCGCAGAAAATGGGTGTGAACTCAGGCGCAATCGTGCGCGAGATGTCAAAGTTCCTGGGCGGAGGCGGTGGCGGAAAGCCGGGGATAGCTCAGGGCGGGGGGACGGATGTTGCGAGGATAGAGGAGGCGCTGGAGAAGGGCGTGGAGATGGTGAGGGAGAAGGTGGAGTAAGGAAAACAAAATATGATTACTAATGAGATTGAATCTTTTACATGCAAGAATGTACTTTATGCAGACATATTGGGTTTTTCAAATCTTATTTCAAAGCATAGAGAAACAGCAGATTCAGTTCTTATAGAATTTCATGGGATAATAAAGGATTGTTTTAAAGAATCTGATGGAAAAAAAATTTTTTATAGAGTATTTTCGGATCAGGTTGTTGCAGGATTTAAAGAACTTAAAGAAGCTGTTGATTATTCCAAACAAATTTTCTATAAATCTTTTTGTAAAAAAATTCCTTTAAGAGGAACTATTGGTATAGGAGATTTCACATATCGGCCTGATCCTAACAATAACTTGGATTATACCATTGGCTCAGGTCTTTTTTACTCAAAATTTGCTGAGGATTATCATGTCAAGGGTCATACATTGCTAATAGTTTATGAAAATAATATGCATAGTATATCTCCGATATATCATGAAACTGAACCTTTCTTGATTAAAGGTTTACCAAAAGAGTATAAAGTAGACATCGTCCCCTGGTGGAAAAAGGATCAATCTAAAGAATTAAGAATAGAGATTGAAGAAAGAATGCATGGTCTCACGTATGAAACCTTGTTTTATCTTGAAAAAACGAAAGAAAACATGGATATTTATTTTAAACATCGGGATAAAAATCCTGGGTTTATAGGATGGAAAGAAAAATCAATATGATATCCTGAACTAATAGGAATATAATAGACATGACTTAATTATAATATCTAGCATCTCAATTAAATATATAATAAGAAGAAGTCTTAATAAAGCATTAGAATCAAATACGAACTCGTGATAAAATTATGCCCGTCTCAGTAAAACTTCCCTCTGAATTCCAATATATCTATAAAAATCTCTTAAAAAAAGAACCTGAGGAGGGGACGATCCAGCTTGTAATAAACGAATTGCGCAGGCGTCTTGCCGAATATAAGTTGATGGATAAGACTTTTCATGAACGGTATAAAATGGATTTTGATGAACTAAAGATGAAACAGGTTATATGGCAGGGACTGCGTGGGTGGAGATTGGCATAAACATCCTTTTGAAAATCCCGAAGCTCATGATAGAAGTGGCGATGGGGCAAATCATGTGACGCCGGAAGAGTTCCTTGATGAGACATTTGAGATATTATTGAAAGAAAAGTTGATTTGAACATAGTTTTCTCTATTTATGGAATAATAAAAGATGGATAGGGAGGGCACGATTGTTCATGGCTCTGATATTTCCATCGGTTCCAGATAATCATTTAGCGGACAGTACAGATTTTAAACCATCACGGATTTCAACAGGTATAAACGCGACCTTGAATTGTCTATCTCCATAAACCATTTTTCCAACAACCAGCAGTCCTTTCTGCCTCAGCAAGCCAATTGTGGATAAGGTTTTTCCCTCCTTCCAGAAGAAATCCATATCATCATCGTATTCTTTGAGCTGACCATATTTCACAAATCCGCCCTGTTTGATACAAAAATCAAGCGCTTCCTTAGACTTTTCAGGCAATTCTGAAACGATCTGAGGGAGGTCATTTGCAATTTTATTCTCAATCGCCCTGACTTTTTCAGTTTTAAGTCTTTCTTTCAAACCATAATGCTTGCACATCCAATCTATCCAATGGGCTGGATATTTGTTCATTATTGACTGTAGAGAAGAACCCTTGCGTAATAGAATGCTCTCGATCTTCTTAAGCCCTTTATTCTCATAAGCACTCATAAGAATATCTGGATCCAATATAAGCGGCGATGTTGACATAAAAAATACGCCGGCGAAACGGTAATGATCGCCAAATGGATGAATCCTTCCAGTTAAAACGGCGTTTGGATATACGGGACATGAAGCATGTAATTTAACCTTATAGACTTTGTTTCCCTCCATATCCTTGATCTTTAAAAATAAACCCTTTCTGGAAATTACTATAAATCTGGATCGGATAATGTTTTTCATCTGCATAACGTTCACTCTCATTTCAGGACTCAAGTCAGGCGTGTTTTCTGCAAATTCTTCTGCAATGGTCATGCCTGTTTCCGGAAGCACTTTTTCAAAAAATAGCCACGAAAGAAAATTGTTACGCCATTTTTCTTCGGGTAGTTCCGCATCTTTTTCGGGGAATTCATCCAGATATCTCTTGAATAGTTCCTTTAATCGTTTTCCATATTTTTTGTTTGAGTAGTCAAATATTGCCTGGTTTACATTCTTTTCATTAATCATCTAAACCATCATACTCCTTTCTTTCATAATTATTCAACTCCTCCAGAAATGCGGGACGTTTCTTAAATTCTACTTTTAGACTGGAAAAACGCTGTTCCCACTTCGATTTTTCATTTAACACATCGATATAAACGTGTTTAACCATTCCCAGATATCTTGCTGCAATACGATATGTATCTCTATTCCCATTCTGGATGTAATTATATGCTTTTTGCCAGTAATATTTAATGATATCCTCCGGGAACTCTTCTTTTAACCGATTTGCGAATTCATCAAAGTCATATTCTCTATAAGAAAAGTGTCCGAAACCAGGTCGTTTTTTTGGCGGATTTAACAATATATCTACCACTTCTTTTTTCATGTTTTTATCCAGACAAATTCGCATATATTCTTCCAGGTCTTTTTCTCGAACTTCCTGGATAATTTTCGGCTCGATCTTTTTCCAATCTGCTTCAACCAGGAACATTTTCATTTTATTGTAGTGTGCATATGACCTTACTTCTGGAATATATCCGGCTTTTTTCACATACTTGAATGCTTTCAAGATCGCTCTTTTGGCGTTTTCATAATCTTTCTGTGCTTTATAATATTCAAATAATCTGTCAAGCATCTCCTTTTCGTCGCTGTTTTTCTTGATCGCGCACTGTACGACACGCTCAAGATTTGCGGTATCCTGACTATTTGCATAATGATCAGACAAAAATTCAAACAGTTCCGTCTGTCGTCCTTCTCCTTTTAATAATCCCCCTTCTGCTATTTCCACGGCTTTCTTTATATCTCCTTTCTCGACATAAAATTTTGCCAGATCCCAGTAATCCATTCCATAGTGAAGTTTTTTCATTCGTTCTGCCAGATACGCTTTATCATTATGAAGATGCTCTTTCTGGATATCCATTATGAGTTTTTTCCTCCAGTCGGAGGGGTGTTCATCAAGTTTTTTTACCAGGTACTCCCATTCTTCTTTTGTATGGCATATTTCGAAAAAAACATCCATCATTGCATCTTCTAGACCCGAATTTTCATTATTGTACTCTTCAAAGGCATCATCTAAAAATCTAATCTTGGCGGCGGTGGATATATTCCCTTCGTTGCTTATATCTGAAATGCGATTTAAATAAGAGCAGGCTTCATCTTCATCATCTTCAGACCCTCCGCCATATTCATTGAATTTAGAGATTATTTCTCTTGCATCACTCCAGTATTCCATTAATAGCTCGTCGTTTATGGACGTTTTCTTTGTTCCTTTTTCAGGAGAAGTTTTTTGTTTTTCTTTGAACCATTCGAGAATAAGCTCGAATATCTCAGGTTTTTGTCCCAGAATATCCTGTAAGAGGTCAAATAATTCTTTTTTATCGAGAGAGTGAAGAGCTTCGTCAATAGAAAATCTTTCTGTTTGTTCCACTTTTCTGTCATTATCCTTGCGCATCGACATATATAGATCAGATATCGATAAAATAATTTGCTATTCAATTGATCAAATGATCATTATGTAAAATACAATACCGAAGCTTTTAAGTCGGATTCCATCCTTACGAGCCAAAGCTTTTTCATAAGCCTCGGTGGCTCAGCCTGGCAGAGCGAGAGATTTGTAATCTCTAGGTCGAGGGTTCAAATCCCTCCCGGGGCTTCTTTTAAAACATGATACATTATATAAGCAATTCCAGATGTGGCAATCCCATGCTCACAAAAATCATCACAGAAGGCACAACAAAGGTCGAAGTTCCGGTTCCTGACGAGAATTCAAGTTTTCCGCCATCATCAGCTGCAGTATTCTATAATCCTGCAATGAAAGTCAACCGGGACGTCGCTGTTGCGGCAATAGCATGTTTTTCAAAAGATTATCCTGGATACACGTATCTTGACGCGCTTTCAGCATCAGGGATCCGTGGCCTACGCATCGCCAATGAAGTGGGTATTAATACAACAATGAGCGACTGGGAAGGAACTTCATTTGAATTAATAAAAAAGAATATCGAACTCAATAATCTCACGAATTGCACTGCAATGAAAAGGAATGCCAATGTGGTGATGTTGGATGGCAGTTTCGATATTACAGATCTGGACCCTTTCGGAACCCCTGCGCCATTCCTGGATGCAGCCTGTTACTCAACAAAACGGCTGCTTTGCGTAACGGCCACAGATACCGCGCCTCTTTGCGGCGCACACAAAAAAGCAGGTATTAGGAACTATTCTGCTCTCCCTCTTAAAACTGAATACTATCCTGAGATGGGAGTCAGGATCCTTATGGGAGCAGTTGCCAGGACGCTTGCCAAATATGATAAAGCCATGACGCCTTTACTCTCTTATGCCTCGGCGCATTACGTGAGGCTATTTGTATCGGTGAAAAAAGGTATCAAGGAAGCGGATGAATCCTTAAAAGTTATGGGATTTCTCTCGCATTGCTTTAATTGCGGCGATAGGAAGTGGAAATTCGGGCTGGCTGTCCACCTGGAAGAAAAATGTCCTGTGTGCGGACATACCACATCGCTTGCAGGGCCGCTGTGGCTCGGAAAACTACATGAACGGGATTTTTGCGAGAAGGTGTTAATCGAGGCTGAAAAGAGGGAATTTAAGGAGGTGCTGAAATTGATTGCCACATGCAGGGATGAGCTTGAGATCCCGATGCATTACGACATTCATAAGGTTTGTAAAGCGCTGGGAATAACTGCAATATCAACTGTCGATGTTATTTCTACTTTGAAGGAGCGGAGTTTTCAAGCTTCACGAACGCATTTTTCAGGGATTTCCTTCAAGACTGATGCGAGTATGGAGGAGATAAAGAGAGTTGTTCTGAGTCTGAGTAAGAGTTAGTAACGGATTCATTTTTTGCTGCGAAAGGAATTCAATAAGCGATTCTGCGTATGTAATCCCACCGCAAAGAGCACAAAGGACTCAAAGAACATTGCTGCTATGCTTTGCGGTCTTTGCGTCCTTTGTGGTGTTGAACGCATGAAAAACTCTGAGACTTATTGGACATCAAAGCGATATTTTTTTGATTCGGGATCTATAGGCATGAAATAGTAAACATAATATAAGTTTACAACGTCCTCAAAAACTCCTCATATTCATCTGAATTGAGTTCTATCTCCCTTAAAATCTCTTTTATTAATGGGCGCGCTAAATCTCTTCCTCGATGATGCGGGACACTTGTGGTTCTTCCATCAGGATGCCTGTAGAACACATGGCTCCATTTTTGACGAACTCTCTCAAAGCCAAGCTTGAACAACAACTTTTCCATTTTTCTGGCATCGATTATCCGAAGCCTGCTCAAACACCCACCTCAACTTGTTGAATTCCGACAAATTGAGGCAAATATTGCTTGTTCTCAGGCTCCATTTCTTCCAGGCACAATTCCAGTACCTCTTTAAGGTTCTCTTGAAGCTCATCGAGAGTCTCTGCCTGAGTATGAGCGCCAGGAATTCCCGGAACAATAGCCACATACAAGCCAGTTTCCGGGTCTTTTTCGATATATGCTGTTAGTGTAGGCATTTGAAACCTCTGTAAAATAAATCAGTGTTGGTTGTCTTATGATATAGTACATAGCTTAAGAATTATATACCTTTTCAGCCACATTCATTGAATATTGCCACAGATAAATTATCACTTCTTTTCGGGGAATTAAAATAAGGCCATTAAACTATCTTTTCCTCCCCTTTCTCTTTAGTCCTGATCCTCACATTCTTCAAAAAAGAAACGCTCTTCGCAAGGACAATCATCTCATCCCTCGTAAGCACTTTCTCTTTCCTGATCTCACCTTCAGGGGCATTTTCAGGAATACCCTGCTGGATTACATAGGTGCACTCCCTTCCCACAAGTGTCCTGGAAATTCCCAGAACATCCGAAAATGGGCGAAAAACGGTTGTCCTGACTTCAATATCAATACCATCCAAGTCCAGCGACTTTCTTGCGCGCCCCGCAGCATCATCTCTTCCTGTTATGATGCTATATTTTTGCACATCATCAAGGGGAGCTTTAATATCAAGAAATATTTTATCAAGGAGCTTTTTCTCTATCAGCCTTGAAAGCCGCTCAGGATAATACCCGTTCGTTTCGATGCCAACAAGCAACCCCAGTTCTTTTGCGAATCTTGCAAGATGTTCTAACGCATCATACTGTGTCGTGGGTTCCCCCCCTGAGAAAACTACGGCGCTAATAAAGGATCTTGCATCAAGGATCTTTTTTTCTATTTCTTCTATTTCCATAACGCTCCCTCCTTTATACAGGGGCTCTATGCGCTGGTTTGCAACTTTTATGAAATTATTGTTGGAACAATATAAACACTTAAAGTTACATCCGTTAAAAAAAATCACAGATACAGACCTGCCGTACCAGTCTATAGTGGAAATGGGAATCACTATGCCGCTAAAAATTAATTTCATTTCGCCTCCTTTATCAAAAAGATTATCAGTTAATAAACCAATTTCATATTGGGGCGTTATAATAAATCTTGCGCCTGAAAAATTGGAGGTACAATGACTGAAATGTCCGAGATGTTCAAGAAAATGGGATTGTTCGGGGTAGGTGTAATATCACTTACACAGGAAAAGATCGAGGAATTTTCACAGGAAATGATAAAAAAAGGGGAGATGAGTAGGGAAGAAGGGAAAAAATTCGTAAAGGAAGTTCTTTCAGAAAAAGAAAAACAGATGGAAGATTTTGAAGAAAAGATCAATGAGAAAGTAAAGGAAACCCTTAGAAAAAGCGGCGTAGTGATGAAAAGTGATATTACCGCTCTTGAGAAAAAGATAGAGAAGCTTGAAAAGACAATCGAGGCAATGGCAACAAAACAGGAAATAGATTAGATTATTCCAGGAATTAGATCGTGAACCTGCTGGATAAACAATACGTTTACGTGAGGCGATACCGGCAAATCATCGACGTAATGGTCAAGCATGGTTTCGGATACCTTGTAGACAGGTTTGGGCTTCGCCCTTTCAGATCGTTTCGCGAGAGACTGTTCGGGCCCAGGCCTCTCAAGGAAGAAATGCTAATCTTTTCGGAAGCGCAAAGGCTTCGCCTGGCGCTGGAAGAACTTGGGCCTACTTTTATTAAATTCGGGCAGGTATTAAGTACAAGACATGATATTGTTCCGGAAGTTTACATAAAGGAACTCGAAAAGCTCCAGGATCACGTTCCGCCATTTGACTTCCTTGAAGCAAAAAAGGTCATTGAGAGAGAATTCGGGAAAAAAATCGAGGATATTTTCAGGACATTTAACCGGGAACAGATAGCTTCGGCTTCAATAGGACAGGTCTATCATGCCACATTATACCAGGGCGAAGAAGTGGCAGTTAAAGTAATGAGACCGGGGATAGAGGATATTATTGAGACCGACCTTGCGATTCTTGTCAGTATGGCAAAATTTGCGAAAAAGCATATCAGAGAAAGTAAATTTTTTAATCCTGTGGGTTTTGTAGACGAGTTTTCCCGGATCATAAGGCATGAGATCGATTATGCGCATGAAGCCCAGAATGCAGACAGGTTTTACTCCAACTTCCAGGGAAGTGAGACCGTCAAGATCCCTAAAATGTACTGGGAATATTCCACAAGGCATGTTCTTTGCCAGGAATTTTCAGATGGAATAAAAATTACGGATATCGATAAAATTGAGGCGGCCGGGCTTGATAAGAGAAAAATATCAACAGACCTTGCAAACGCATATTTGAAAATGATATTTGAGGATGGTTTTTATCATGCTGACCCGCATCCTGGGAATATTCTTGTTTCGAGTGAGAAAATAATCTTTCTTGATTTCGGGATGGCAGGATATATTGATCCTGTGCTTCGCGAGAGTCTTGCACGTCTTTTAATAGCTATACAATTGAATGATATGGACTTTCTTATTGAAGCTTTATCTGAACTTGGACTTATTTATGATTCAGGTAGCGAAAACCTTGTGCTCCGGATTAAACTTGAAGAGCTTCTGGACAAGTATTATAGCCTGTCAAGCAAATTCATTGATCCGACTGCGTTCCTGCGTGATTTAATCAATATTTTATCACAAACAAAAGGCAGTATCCCGACAAATTTAATACTTTTGTCAAAAACACTCATAATAAGGGATGAAATAAGCCGAAAGCTTGATCCAGATCATAATTTTGGAGAAATGACCCGGCCTTATATCAAGAAAATGCTTGAAGAACGCACAAAAGCTTCACATATATTAAAGAGCGCTGAAAAAACAGTAATAGATTTTGTTAACCTTATGAAAAATTTCCCGAGAAGGTTTAATCATTTACTTTCAAAAGCTGAAAAAGGGACACTCAAATTTGAACTCGAACACGTGGGGCTTGACGGTCTTGTCGAGGAATTAGATATTATCAGCAACAGGTTATCTTTCAGTATGATAATTGCTGCATTGATCGTGGGTTCTTCACTTATTATCCAGACCAGGATGTCACCGAGCGTGTTCGGAGTACCGCTTCTTGGTATAATCGGGTTCCTTATTGCGGGATTTTTGGGATTAGGGCTTCTTATTTCAATAATCAGGTCAGGGAAATGGTGATCAGTTCCAGAGAGATATTTTACCATCGGTACTCATACCCTTACCATCTCAACATCGACCCCTTCAAAATCAGCATCCTTTCCTGCAACAAGGGTGGCTTTCAGATGATTTGCAGTCGCAGCAGCAAATGCATCAGCAAGCGGGATATTGTGGATCGCCTTAAGTTTTCCTGCTTCTCTCCAGAGTTCATCATCTTTTATTTCAGATAGTATCAATCCAAAAGAAAGAAGATTATCCACTTTTTGTCTTGCGATCTCAGGACTTTTGCGATAAAGAATATAATAGAATTCAGTTAAATTGATTACGCTGATATAGCCCTTTATCTTTTTATCCTGAACGCTCTTAAATAATTCCAGTATTTTTTGCGCCCCGTCTTCATCAAGATAAAATTTCAACAATACTTCGGTATCAAAAACGTATTTCAAAGCTCCTCCAGTGCTTTTTCCCGGAGTTCATCCTTTTTTCGCGCATTCCTTAAGAGTTCGTGGGCTTTTTTATCAAAAAGTGCCTTCAGGCTTCCTTTTTCATCCTCTGGTCTTGGAACTGGAAGAATCAACAGTCCTTTATCGGTATCCACTATGAGGGCCCGTTTTTCGAGTTTATGCCGCCGTCTCATTTCAACAGGAATTGTTGCCTGGCCTTTTGATGTAATACCAACTATTCTTTGTTTTGATTTCATATTAGTAATACTTTTATTTTGATATTACTTAATCGTTCTGGTAATAAAATTGCATAATTATTTGATTCAAAGAGTTTATAAAACCCTCTGCACATTTATATTACGTGGAAACAATCATAAAAATACTTGAAAAAGAACCTGAAATCCTCTTTTCTTTCCTTTTCGGCTCGTATGCAAAAGGCATACAAAATGAAAACAGTGACATTGATATTGCTATTTATCTGGTTGATGAGAGCCTGGTTGAAAAAGATCCATTATATCCTTCAAGGCTTGCAATAAAGATTGAGAGAGCACTGCCTGAAAAAAAGACAGTTGACATAAGGATTCTCAATGGTTCAACCCTCAGGTTTCGAAGTCAGGTCTTAAGATTCGGAAAGCTTCTGTTCTCAAAAGATGAGAAAAAAAGAATTGAATTTGAAACATCCTCATTAGATCTTTATTATGATTTCAAACCCCATCTTGAAAAGTACGATGCTGCCAGGCGAGCGAGGGCAGGCATATGATAAGTAATGAGGTTATAAACGCCATGATAGATCTAATTGAAGAGAATCTTAAGCTTATCGAAGAAATCAAGATGCAGGGATTTGAATCATTCTCAAAAAATTTTAGGGATATCCAGGCTGCAAAGCACTCATTGCAGGAATCCATAGAGGCATGTCTGGACATAGGAAGTCACATAATAGCTGAAAAAGGTTTCAGAAGAGCGGATGATTACAAAGATATTTATAAGGTTCTCGAAGAAGAAAGAGTCATAGACCCGGGTTTATCTGCGAAGCTTCAGGAAATGGCTCAATTCAGGAATCTGCTCGTGCATAGATATGGTAAAATAGATACAAAAAGGATTTTTATCATAATGTCTGGAGATATCAACGATATCAAACAGTTTGCTAACTCAATATTAAAATACATTTCTTGAAAAATTCATAAAGGAGAAAACACGCAAAATGGCAAATGGATACTCAAGCATCATTATTAATAAAAGACCCATCCTTCTAATGATCCTCGATGGCTTTGGCCTTAGTAATAAAAAAGAAGGAAATGCTATTGCAGCCGCAAAAAAGCCTAACATTGACCGGCTTTTTTCAACCTATCCTCATTCAACCCTTCAGGCATCAGGCATGTCGGTCGGGCTTCCCGAAGGCCAGATGGGAAATTCCGAGGTGGGGCATCTTAATATCGGAGCTGGAAGGATCGTTTATCAGGACCTGACAAGGATTACAAAATCGATAAAGGAGGGGGATTTTTTCAACAATCCAACCCTTATTGATGCAATTGAAAATGTCAAAACAAAAGGCTCATCGCTGCATCTTATGGGATTGCTCTCGGATGGTGGAGTACACAGCCACAACACTCACCTGTATGCTCTTCTAAAACTTGCAAAAAAACATGGTGTCCAGCATGTTTTCATCCATGCATTCCTTGACGGCAGGGATGTGCCACCAAAGAGCGCCCTTTCTTATATTGAAGATGCGGAAAAAAGAATGAATGAACTGGGAGGAGAATTTGCAACAATATCTGGCAGGTATTTTTCCATGGACAGGGACAGAAGGTGGGACAGGATTGAAAAAGCATACGACGCAATGACCGGAACAGGCCAGACGGCGCAATCAGCCAGCCAGGCAGTTGAGAAAGCCTACGAGCGCGGTGAGAATGATGAATTTGTCGCCCCTACTATTATTTTGAAAAATAATGAACCCGTTTCTGTAATTTCGAATAACGATTCTGTCATTTTCTTTAATTTCCGCTCTGACCGCGCCCGCGAAATAACCAGGGCATTTATTGATAACGATTTCAGTGGCTTTAAACGAAAAATTTTCCCGCATACACATTTTGTGTGCCTGACGCAATATGATGAGACATTCAAAGTTCCGGTAGCATTTCCTCCTGAGTCTCTTAAAAATATTCTTGCAGATGTCCTGTCCCGCAACAATTTAAAACAGCTCCGGATAGCAGAAACTGAAAAATACGCGCACGTTACATTTTTCTTTAACGGCGGGAGAGAGATGCCTGTTGATGGCGAGGAACGGATATTGGTACCCTCCCCGAAAGTAGCTACCTATGATCATAAGCCGGAAATGAGCGCTTATCCTGTAACCGATGAAGTTGTAAAAGCAGTCTCATCAGGCAAATTTGATATAATTATCCTGAATTATGCAAATCTTGACATGGTCGGGCATACCGGGATATTTGAAGCAGCCGTGAAAGCTACTGAAGCTGTGGATAATTGCGTTGGAAAGGTGTTTGAAGCAGTAAGCTCGGCAGGCGGAATATTGATATTGTCGGCAGACCATGGCAATGCCGAGCAGATGCTTGATGAAACAGGCGGAATACACACAGCACATACCTGCAACCCTGTACCTTTCCTTTTCTGTGACACCAGGGTCAGGCTAAGGGACGGAATACTTGCAGATATTGCCCCGACACTTCTTGAGGTCTTGAATATTAAAAAACCTGAAGAGATGACCGGGACATCATTAATATCATATTTATAAGATGGACATCATTAATATAGTATTTATAATTTCATTATAATTTCAGTATAATTTTAGTATAATATCTTTATATACTTTTCAACACATTATTCATACATATGGATGCTGCAGGCGATTTGACCATTTTAAATGGCAAACTCACAATTCTTCTGGCTTTTGGGCATGGAGGAGAACTGGACAAGATCCAGTTAAAGAAATTCATCGGTAGTGAAGTAATAGCAGAAAGATGGAATAAACCCATAGAAGTGGAACAGTCAGAAGGTGTGGCAGTAATTGTTGCGGGAAGTGAAAAAATCACATGCACCGCAAATATTTACACCGATGTTTTTATAGCAGGTGTTTCGATACTTCGGACTGAAATCGAGATCAGGGACAAAATGTATTTCAATGATATCCTGGTAGCCCTTCATTCAAATACTATCATTGTTGAAGGACTGGATTTCCAGTCATTTGCCAATATGAAGATCAATGAGATCCGTGAAAAACTAAATCCGGGGAAGAAGATTTCATATTATCCCAATCTGAAAAAATATACACTTCTCAGGCTCAGGGAATTCACACCCAGGCTTGACCAGAAAGGGTTGAAAGAACAATATGGTGAAATAATAACCCGTTTCCTGTCAGGTGAAACATCTATTCGAGCCCTTCATCGTAAGGAAATTACTGAGAAACTTGCAAATGACCTTTCTTACTATGATGAAGACCTGTTCCTTGCTTCAACAGAAGGCGCATTTATTTTAGGATGCGAGGATTACATCAAGGAGCTGCGCGAGTTGCTGGAGCTTGCGATCACACTTTTACTTTTATTCCAGATATATGACCACAAAATTGATTCTGAAATCGGTAATGCTTTTGATGCAATAAAAAAACTAAGCAGCTCCAGATACTATTTCCTGACACAGGCACCAAGAAAACTTGAAAAATCACTCCTTAAAGTGAGCGAGATAGGGCTTGTGATACTTGATGAAATCGAAGATATAATGAATCCCCATAAAGTAACGCAGGACTGGTATTACCAGTCAGCATATCAGAAGATGCTTAACACTCTCAAAGTATGGGACTTTGGAAAAGTTGTGCAGCATAAGATCGACTCGCTGCAAGATCTTTACACAACTGCAAGAGAACTTTCCACAGAACAGCTTGCCATGTTGCTGGAGGCCACAATAGTCATTCTTATCCTCTGGGAAGTTATCAGACCTGCATTTGCTATTGGTTAATTATTCACTATTTTTTGGCTCTAATATTTCCTTGTTATATTTCTCAGTGTAAATTATTTCTTTGATTCCGGTATTATCGATCACTTCACGTGCGATCTGCCTTTTGGACATGAGCCATCTCTGGCTATATGTCATCTCAGGCTCGATCTCAACTGTTGCCGTACCATCATTTAACTGGACAGGCAGGTCCTTTCCGACATATAACCCGATAAGACCTTTTATCTTGCCCTCGTCATCTTCGATTTTCTCTTTTATTTCATAGTCGTATGTTACGGTCTGCCCTGCAAGGAACCTGTTAAAGTCAACCTGCACCATCCTGCCGATTGCTCTTATTACAAATCCCGGGCGGCCCTCAACCTCTACTGGCATTCCGACCTGTACTTTTTTATCGAATTTGTGTGCAGGTATGTTTTCTATAAGTTCAGGATTCCTCTGGCCGAATGCTTTCTCAGGAGGGATCGTCACGCTGCCTTTGTATCCAGCTTCTTTTCCCACAAAATCCTCATCCAATCCTGCAATTGTATGCTTTGCACCTACTATAACGACATCTCCGCCGTATTTCCCCTTTTCATTATAAATGTTGTTTGCTTTTGCAACATCTTCTTCAGTCGTATCAAAAATACGGCCTTCATCCGTTTTTCCGGAATATGAAACTCTTATAAAATCGCCTTTCTCAATAGTCATAATAAATCATGTCCTTTTTTTTGCGTTCTTGATGTATCAAAGGTATAAAATACTTACTTACTGTCAGGAGGTCAAGAAGACACAGATTTATTTTATCATCGGCTTATTTGCTAGCAATGAAAAACATTCTCTTGACCAATGATGACGGTGTGTATTCGACCGGGCTTAAAGCGGCTTATGATAGTGTATGCGACCTTGGAGAAGTAACGGTTGTTGCACCTTCCAGCCAGAAAAGTGGTGTAGGACGCGGCATATCTATCTTTGAACCACTCAGGGTTTCACTTGCCCCTGTGAACGGTTTTAAAGCATACGCTGTTGCAGGAACACCCACTGATTCAGTAATAATCGGTTTATTCTCCATACTAAAGAAGCAGCCTGACCTTGTTCTTTCAGGTTTCAATATCGGTGAGAACATCAGTACGGATACCGTAACAACAAGCGGAACAATCGGCGCAGCGCTTGAAGCTGCAAGCTATGGCATACCTGCACTTGCTGCATCCATACAGGTACTTGATGAGGGGGATAAGTTTGATGATCACCGCACATATAGTTACGACTTTAAGACAGGTATAAAAATAGTTAACAGGATAGCACGTAAAGTAATTTGCAAAGGCCTTCCCGCTGGCGTGGATCTGCTCAATATCAATATACCGAAACATGTGAATATGGATACAGAGATAGAGATAACCCGCCTTGCCAGGAAAATATTCCTGACAGGTGTGGAGGAAAGGTTTGATCCAAGGGGCAGACCGTACTACTGGATTAACGGGGAGCTTATCAGGGATGCAGAAGAAGGAACTGATGTTAAGGCTGTTATGAAAAACGGACATATTTCAGTAACTCCGCTTTCACTTGATACGACTGCGCGTATTGATTTTAAGGATATTGAAGACTTATTGTAACATTTTAGATAAGGACATCAATCTTTTAACCCTGCTCTCAGTTGAAGGGCACCTGCTGAATATGTAAGGTGAGCACGGATGGCATTCAAAAAAGAAAACATCCGGTGGTGTTGAAGTTGAGAATTTCGTATTATGATACGAATTTGTATAATCTTCGACTTTTAGCAGTGCTGAGGCAAGTTTATTCGGTGCGCTGGTGATCCATGCGGCGGTTTCATCAGCCAGGTACTCCCTGCTTCTTGAAATAAAAGGCTCTATCAGGTGAACAAGGGGATTCAGGAAAAACGCAAATCTGATGAGCAGGCCGAATTTGCGAATCTCAAGATCATAATTCTTGATATGGGTGAGTTCATGAGCAAGTACGGTCTCAAGCTCTTTATTATCTAATATCTCAATAAGCGGGACAGTCAGAACCAGGACAGGCTTTTTTTTGCGCTTATACACAAAAGCATTTGGGATACTTGATTCCAGGAAGCCGACTTCAGGAACATCCATCTTGATTTTTTTGCTCAGGTTTTCTATAATTGTGAAAACCTCCGGGAATTCCATGCGGCTTGTGGTTTTAGCAGTCATATCGTTAAATTTGGTGTATTTCATCAAAAAAAATAATATACCCACAACCGTTCCTGTGGCCATGACCAATATTTTTAAGTAACTGGGGGATATTTGAAAATATTTTTCCTCAATAAGTTCTTGCGCTGATAATTTATGGAGAGTTATGAGAACTGGTATTGCCAGCAGTATAACAGCTTTAAAATCATAATAAAATTTCCTCTTATCTGGGTTCATATCCTTTCAAAGATTCCTCAATCTTTTTTCGCAGTTCCTGTAACTTTATAGGGTCACTCTTTGCCAGTTCCTCGATAAAGTATGCAGTCATAGGCTCACGGAAATCTTTCAGGAGTTTATCCATGACTTTGACTGTTATTATATTATTAAACTCCTCTTTATTTAAGAGAGGAGCATAATAATAACAGAGCCCCCTTACGCCTTTATCACTTCTTCTTTTCAAAAGATTCTTGTCATATAACCTGTTCAGGGTACTGCTCACTGTCGTCATTGCAATGTCCCTTTTTTTTCGTAATTCCTCAAGAACATCATGCGTTGATGTTTCTTCCCTGTTCCAGACTATCTCCATAATCTCTTTTTCAAGCGGCCCCAGTACTTCCAATAACTCATTCATATTAAGCGTATTTTTCTTATTGCTATCAATCATTAGTTGTTATCTTAAGCTACTATTCATAATAAAAGTTTCGTAATACAGTAAAACTTAAATACTTTTAATACTATTTTCAATAAAAGCTACTATTTAAGATAGTAGCAATTATAATTTAAAATCAAAAAGAGGAAAATATGGTGGATATCAAATCTATAAATAATATAAAATATGTTATTGCAGCAACGCTTGCTATCATTTTCATCATTAATCCTGTAAATGCTGAACTTGAGGTTGTTCTTGATAGCCTCTCGCCCCAGCCTGTGGAACCAGGTCAGGATTTTGTGCTTTCAGTAACTCTTTCCAATGAAAATAGCGATGTAAGTGATGTTGCACTTACTATACTTCCTGATTCGTATATTATATTGAAAAACGAAAACGATCGTGTCACTACTATTGGAAATATAATCAAATACGGTGCTTTCGCCAAAACCTACAGGTTGCATGCTGATTCTAATGCAGTTTCCGGATCTTATGAAATCGATTTAAGTGCCCGCTGGTTGAATAATGGCCAGTTGCGCATATCCAATAAAACCATCAGCGTCATAGTAAGGGGAATGCCGCAGCTTGCGATTTCGAATATCACGATAGCTCCCGAACCGATAAGCCCGCTGGATACGTTTGACTTGGCATTTGTAGTTTCAAACAGGGGAACCGGCATCGCACGTGATGTTACGATCAGTACTGTTACAGAAGGACTGCCTTTTGTTACAGTAGGAACTAATACAGAAGTAATAAAAACACTTGTCAGGGATGAAGAAAATCAGCTGGGCTTCCGGATAATGGTTAAAGATAAAGCAGATATTTCATCCTACTCGCTACCCATAAAGATGGAATATAAAGATGAAAATGGGACAAATATCAGCTCGCAAAGTATGGTTGGCGTTAAAGTCCTTGGCAGGGCAAAACTTTCCATCGCAAATATCAAGACTGAACCTCAAAATCCTTCACAGGGTGAACATTTCACAGTTACGATGCGGATTGAGAATTCAGGGACAGGCGATGCTAAATCTGCAAAGATAACGTTTATAACTCCTCTTGAGGGAAATAAAACAGCATTTCTTGGTAAAATAAAGCCAAATGATGATGCTCCTGCCATATTCACGTTCATCGCGTCTGAAAGTGGCAATATCCCATATTCTGCTTCTGTAGAGTTTGAAGATGATCTTGGGATCCACACGCAGACATGGGAACTTAACCAGTATGTTTCAGGCAAAGAGGGGAATAGCCTGATGTCATCGGCCAGTATTATTGCAGTAGTTGTTGCAGCGATATTTTACCGATTCGGATGGAAAAAAAGGGTTAATTGACAGGCAGTAAATCGAAGTTTAAATAAAGAGGATTATGTTAAGTGATCATAAACTGGCTCTGTTCCTGGCACAGAAATCAATAACAAAGGGAAACAAGGGCACACTTGTCCTGACCATATTCATTATGGCTCTTGTATTTGTAAATTCGGTTTTTGTCTCATCCCTTTTCCTCGGGCTTACAAACACTATCAACGACCAGATCATAAATACGATGTATGGTACGGTTGTTATTGAACCTAAAAAAGATGAAAAATACATCGATGGCGTTTATTCCCTGAAGCAAAAGATTAGCAGCGTGCCCGGTGTAAAGGGCGTATCTGCACAGTACGTAACTGGCGCCGTGCTCTCTTACAAGGATAAAAGCGGGGCATGGAACGTACACTCGATCAATCCAGATGATGAAGTTACGGTTACAACAATCCATAATTTCATGATTGACGGCGAATATCTTAGCAAACAGGACGAAAACGAAATCATACTCGGTAAAGAGATCGCAGGCGGGTATGGCAATGAGGAGGATCGTTCGCTCGGTGGGGTCAAAGTCGGGGATACAATCGACGCGTTTTTCAATAATGGCGTTAAGCGCAGCTACAGGGTAAAAGGCATTTTTGGCGTCAACTTCAGGGGGTCGGACACTACTGCATATGTCAGCCAGAAAGAGATGGAATCCATAACAGGTATGGAAGATAAGGCATCGCAAATACTGGTAAGGACCGAAGACATCGGAAATGAAGACAGCTACATAAAACAGCTCCTTGGGTTCGGGATAAGTGAAACAATTAAGCCATGGCAGGATTATGCATCCATGGTAAGGGACATAACAGAAAGTTTTGATGTAATCGCCATGCTTATCTCAGGCATAGGGCTGTTTGTTGCAGGCGTGACCATATTCATAATCATTTATATGAACACCATCAGCAAGAAGAGGCAGATAGGCATATCGCGAGCTGTCGGAATAAAAGAATCAGTCATCATAAATACGTATTTTTTCCAGGCGATGTTCATTGTAATATGCGGGATTGTTGCAGGATTGCTCATAATGTTCTTTATCATCGCACCGTGGTTCGTTACTCACCCGCTGGATTTCTCCATCGGGAAAATCTCATTACTGATACTTCCTGAAAGGGTGGCTGTTAGCGCGATAAGCCTGGTAATTGCGGCGCTTGCAGCCGGGCTTGTGCCATCGATGATGGCAGTGCGCGAAACGATAGTAGAAGCGATGTGGGGTAATTAATATGGCAAGGAACGCCGAAATTGGCAATCAGGCACCTGTCATGGTAAGGAACCTTTGCAGGATTTACGTCATGGGTGAGGTGCAGGTGAAGGCGCTGAATAACGTATCCTTCGATATTTCCACAAAACCCGCGGAATTCGTGGCCATTATGGGAAAAAGCGGAAGCGGCAAATCAACCCTGCTGCACCAGCTCGGATTGCTTGATACACCAACATCTGGCGAGATCATTATAGGCGGTGAGAATGTTTTAAAGATGTCAGGAACACAAAAGGCAAGGTTCAGGCTTGAGCGTTTCGGCTATGTGTTCCAGGAGTACGCGCTGCTGCCTGAGCTTACCGCACTTGAGAATGTATATTTACCTGCGATGGCGCTTGGCAGGAAGAAGGAAGAATATGTCGGGGCCGCAAAGGAAGTGCTTGGACAGGTCGGGCTTGGTGAAAGGCTGGATCACCGCCCGCGTGAGATGTCAGGCGGGGAGCAGCAGCGGGTCGCAATCGCAAGGGCGCTTATCAATAAGCCGGATATGCTGTTTGCAGATGAGCCTGCCGCAAACCTGGACAGTGTCTCGTCAAAACAGGTCCTTGAACTTTTCAGGAAGCTCAATCGCGAGATTGGGCTTACGATATTGATGGTAACGCATGAGCCTGAGGATAGAAATTACGTTGACAGGGTTATATGGCTTAAGGATGGAGAGCTTGCAGAGCCTGAAAATTAGTTTAATAAAAAGGGAGGAACAATAAATGACAGTTTCGATAGTAAAATGTAAAAACTACGAGCACCAGAAAGTTAAAAACGCTATTATAAAGAGCCTTGAACTCATCGGCGGTATCGGGGAAATAGTAAAACCCGGAAACTCGGTGCTGCTAAAGGTAAATGTCATCATAGGCTTTCCACCCGAGCGCGCCGCGACGACTCATCCTGCAGTTGTGGGCGCGATGACAGAGATAGTAAAAGAGGCAGGCGGTATTCCCTGGGTGGGTGATAGCTCGGGCGCCTACGGCTACACTGCGAAATCCCTTGAGATGTCGGGGATAAAGAAAGCCTGCGAAGAATACGGGGGGAAGCTCATTAATTTTGAGTCAACAGGTGCATATTCCGTAAATATCGATGGCCAGGTATTGAAAACTGCCAACATCGCAAAGCCTGCCATCGATTGTGATGTGCTTGTTTCCATGCCCAAGATGAAAACGCACCAGCTTACAAAATATACTTTGTGCGGGGTCAAGGGGTAGAGATCGCCCAATGCCTTCAGGCTTGGGCTGAAACGTCCCCTTGGAATAGATACTTCGTATGAAAAATCTATCCCGTCCATTCAGGTTAAACGTGTATAAAACAGATTACCTTCGTATGAAAAATCTATCCCGTCCATTCAGGTTAAACGTGTATAAAACAGATTACCTTAATAAATAATTTAGGTAACTTGATAAGTTTTCTAAACAT
>VEPM01000032.1 GCA_012026795.1 Candidatus Methanoperedens sp. | reverse complement strand
TACCAAGGTGATCAATGTTTTTACTCGAATATTCCATGCCGGTTGATTCTTATTTTGATTATATAAAATCAACGGGCACCATGTGCGGAATGTGGGATATATATAAAAGAAAAAGAAATTCTATTCGCTAATGGCTTTTGGGACAAAAATAGTATGTACCAACTAAATGCCATTCAAAATTTTGGTGAATGCTATAAAAATGGAAACTGTAATTTTGAGTCTTTAGGAGGAGGGAGTCCTTCAAGATCTCTTATAAGTAGCCCAAAAGGACATTGTCCAACGAAACCATCCGAGGACTTATTATTAATGCTTTATAATTTCTTTGGCTTATTTAGAAAACTAAACCCTATTAGAGAAAGTCCTGAAGGAGGAAGTGCCCGCGGAAATTTTCGATTAGCATCAGATGCAAGAAACCTACCTCAAACTCTGAATACTCTTGCATCATCAAAGAGAGAAATCTTTGAAAAAATAAACCAGAGCGTCAGAGAGATAATTGGCGGGATTATTGAGGTGCGCGCACCATTAAAAGAAGGTACACAAGAAGTATTCCTTTCAATAACCGAACAGCCATTTGGGAATACAGGATTTATGTGGAAGCATGTATCATCTGGAACTAAGGAAATAATATACTTAATTACACTACTTCATTCAACCCCTAAAGGAAGTTTATTAGCAATCGAGGAACTTGAATCACATCTTCATGGGGATGCTATTTCCAAGTTCATGTCCATAATTAATGAGGTTTCGATAAATGAGGACAAGCAATTTATTTTAACAACTCATTCCCCTGTTCTAATAGATAGCATGCCTTTTAATAAATTATTTGTGGTAATAAAAGAAGCTGGTGAAACTAAAATAGTAGAATTAAAAGATTTCAGTAACATAGATGAAATACTGGAAAAAGCAGGGATTCCTAAAAGTTGGATTTTACATACTAAAAATCCTTCTTTCATTTTCTTAATAGAAGGGAAAGATGATTTTGAAATCTGGATGCAATTTTTCATTAAAAATGGAATGAATATTCAAAAACAAAAAATCATAACATGTGGAACTGAAAATGGAGGAGGGTTTGAAAAACTCGTCGAAACTGGTAAATTCCTTAAAAAAACAAGAATTCCAATCCCCTTCATGATTGTTGCAGACTCGGATAACATTAAAGAAGAGAAAGAAAAAAAATTAAAGAAAGATTTTTCCTCAGAGCAGTTTCATATCCTGCTCAAAAAAGAAATAGAGGATTATCTTATCGAATCAGAGGCGATTTCGAAACTAACGAACAAAGCTATTGAAGATGTGGAGGTTGCAATTAAAAATTCAAAGGGTAATGGAAAAGAAAAATTAGACTCAATTTTTTTGAAACTGGGTATGAGCAAGCCAGTTTCTCAAACAAAAGCTCTCCTCGTCAACCATATGAAACAAATTCCTGAAGAGATCTTACAAATTATGAGTAAAGTAGACGGAAGAACATAAATAAACATATCCCTCACATAAAATCCGCCAGCCCCTTCTGCTTCACCTTATCGCTCTCAAACAGCGACTTCATCTCGATCTCAAGCAGCTCAAGCCTCTGCTTCGTATAATGCCGCACATTATACTCATCCGCAATTCTCAGGCTCGTCTCAAGATATTTCCTCACCGAGCCCTCATGCACCGTCAGCACGATATTCCCGCCGCACCTCGGGCATGTCCCCTGCAGGGGCGGGCGCCTGTATTTGGCGTTGCATTTCGTGCATCTTACCTTCTGTTTCGAGAACGACCGCAGGTTCCCGATAAGGTCGGGAAGGAAATGAGAATTTATGACCCTTTCTGCCACATCCTGGGGGTCAACAGCTTTTATTTTCCGGGCAAGCCCAAGCTGCGCATCCATTTTTTCGATCATCGTCCCCAGGGTCTTGTAGGCGCTATTTGTCGGACCCGCTGCTATATTTGCAGTATCATGGGTAAATCCGAAGCCTTCATACTGTCCAGGAGTGCCGAGCCGTCCGCTAACAGTATCCATGATCTTGACAAGTTCTTTGGCATTTGTGTACTTCTGCGTTGCCTCATAGAACGCAAGAGGATACTGGAAAAGCACATCCACATTATGCGCCTCCTTATCCACTTCATTCGGATCAATACGCGAAGTCAGGACAAGCGGTGCATCCATCTGTCCGCCGCGCCTGTCGGGTAAGTACGAGCGGGAGAAGTTCAGGAGGCCGTCCATCAAGAGCATCACGCAGTCTTCGTCACCGTCACACTGGAATGTAGTAATTCCTGAGCAAATGAGAGTATGATGGGTATCGACTGTCAGGTTATATACATATTTATCATCAGTGTTTATCTCTTTCTTTTCTACTATTTTATCAATAAACACATCTTCATCAAAATTGGTTCTTGTCTTACCTTCTTTAGCCAGCCATTTTTTGAGCATATCTTTGGCATGCTTTTGTTTTTCACCAAGAAAGCCTATGTCTTCAATGAATTTTCTTGCTTCTTTCCCGTATATCCTTATTTTATAGGAATGGATTAATTTCGGTTTTCCATAGAATTTTAGGATAAGATCACTTTTTACTGCCCTTTCTTCCTCATAGATAGAGTGCTTGATCCCGGAAAACATCAAGAGGAAGGACGTCCCGTCAATAAGCCATTTATTTACTGAAGTTACATTGACCTCTAAAGTGCTTTGCAGGGAACACGAGCCATCTCCTGTGAAATAACCTCCCAAAAATGCACTTATTTTATCCTGTGGCAGGGAATACACAAAATCTGGAACCTTTTTTGTTTTTGCATCTTTTCCGATATTCAGATTTTCAAACAGCTCTAAGACAAATCTTGAGCAAATCGTTATATGGTTTCCTGAAATACTGGGTGACAAACCAAAAACAGTATTTATTTTTTCTTTTAATATGTGCCTGGTCCATTCTTTAGTAGCGGTTATAGATACCTGGTGACAATTATTTTGATTTTTCTTTATAAATCCCTCTGCTAAATAAAATCCTAACAGTGATAAGAAATCCTCGTTAACCGTTATGCCGGGTTTTATTGAAACCTTATCTCTCTTGTTCCCCAGCAGGTAATTTCCTGTATCGATCACTTCAGGATTGAATCTATTGACTATCTCTAAAGGATATGACTTCCTGTAAATGTAATTGGTAAATGTCTTATAACTCATTCCAAGACTGTTGCTTATCTGCGAAAATTGTACGTCATCCTCGAAAACATCGCTTTCAGTCCTTATCATTACGTCCTGCGCGTCTGTTATCGAAAGCAGGTCAATATTCTCTTTATTTTCGATGCGGGGTCTTTCAAGATTCCAGGGGATCAATAATTCATCTGCATCCTGCGCCCTCATTTTTTCTCCTGAACTATCCGGGAAATTATGATCCTTTGTTACCACTATCTTTCTGCCGCTTTTGGTTTTTATTTCGATCAGCTTTTCAGGAGCAAGATGTTTTGAAACATGTGTTATATCTGCCAGTTCGAATTTTTTTGTTTTTATATTGAAGGCAAATGTTCTCAGGCCGCTTATTTTCTTGTATTCAGTTCCAAAATCATCTTTTTCGGTATTTCCGATAAGTTTGCTCTCAACAAGCTCGCGGATTGTTAAAAGTTCAAAGCCATCTCCTCTTTGGACCAATAATTTTTCATCCCCCTGGAAGCAGTTTCGCCTCTTAGCTGCATGGAAGAACGGATGCCCATAGCCAACAGACGCTGTGGTAAAGCCCACAAGGCGGGCAAGAACGCCAGCCGAGGTGTGGGGAGCAAGCCCTATCACTAATTTCCCGATCAGATCGTCAATTCTTTCGACATTATAATAAGGTTCAACTTTATAATATCTCGTTAAAAGATCATCTATAAATCGCGCGGTTTTCAGAAGGTATTCAGCGCAATCCTTTGAAACAACAATATCCTGAACTTTAAGTTCAAGGATCTGGTTCTCATCAACAAGCGGATTTCCGTATGTGTCATTCACATAACCAAGTTCTTTAAATTTCGAAACCGAGACACCGAGTTCTCTTGGTTTAATATGCGTTAGAGGCATATCCGAGAGGTCATACCTCACAGTCCCATCCTTGAACATCACAACATCATGTTTTGCCCTGAGCACTCCTTTTTCCAGCGGCTCAGGCGTCTTGTTTTTTGAAGTAAGGCCAAGAACGCCTTTGGGTTTGTAAACATCTCGTTCCCCGACTTTATCAAGCGCCTTCTGGTATTCAGACAAGAAATCAATATCCATTTCAGTGACAGATGTGGTTTCTTTTTTACATTTCGGGCATATCGGGTTAGTCCCTGCAAACGAGTTGTTTACTTCAATTCCACATGACTCACATTTAAAAAGCGGATGGGTGAATTCTCCACAGGTGCACCTGTTCTTGAAAGTCCTGTTCTTACATGCAGGGCATATGCGGCTCCCAATCTGGACGCTTATTGTCCCGACTTTTCCTTTCTGGTATGTTAATCCGGTCTGGAGCTCGCTATTCCTGAATTCATTATTTTTCTCTTTGTCCTCTTCATCGTCCACAAAATCTTTCACATCTACAAGAGAGCGCCTCTTGCCACCAGCACCTCCTATCGGGAAAAGCACATGTGGCGCTGGTTTCATTTCACGCTTATCAGATTTCTCAGGACGTCCCATCCGTGCCCCGATCCTGATAGGAGCACGGGCCCTGATTGTTATCCCGCTTGCTTTTGAGACCATATCCAGGATACTTGACTCGGTATTTGTCCAGTTCTTTTTAAGACTTGAATCAAGACCAAGACATCTCATCAGGGGAAGCGGTTCATCAATAAAAATCACCTTTTCACGAACTATATGAGGGACAAGCAGGACTTCAAGAATTGTCTTTATTTTATCATCATTCGGAAATGTTAGTTTGTCAGAATATTTTCCATTTATCCCGATATATTCAGCAAGCCGGGAAAACTCATCAATTGAAATATCATGCCAGAGGTATGTGTATTCAGGATGCAGCGGCACTTTATAAGTATCTGATAAAAAAAGCGCTTTTTCAGCAGTGGGATTTTTAAGGTCGCCAAGTTCTTTTGTTAATGTTTTTGCAGCAAGCTCTTGGAGCCACCATTCAAAACAGTAGGATGATGGAACAAGCGGATGGTTATTCTCAAGAAAATCCCCGAAATTGATCAGTATCTCGCCAATATCAAGGATCTTCTGTACGGATGGTCTTATTTTTTTTGCTTCCTCTTCTGTACTGATTCTCAGGACATCACCATTGAGCAGGCGCACTGTAGGACCATCGATTGTATCCACAGGGGCTATGCCTGCGGCTTTTCCAGGCCTCTCGACTTTTATCTGGGTGCCGGCAGCAATAAAATCATCCATTAATGCCATCGCGGCCGGACTGATACCTGCGGCTGCAAAGCTTGTGTTCCTGCCCCTGCCATACCTGAGCCTGAAGCCGCCAGGTTTTGAAGGATATGAGAAAACGGGCCTGCCTGCGATCAGATCCTGCAGGTACTTATCCTTGGGCTTAAGCTGGGCCGATGCATCATCGGTTTTTACAGTGACCACGAATTTATCGAGCCAGTCCCAGCCTTCAAGTTTAAGCTTGTCAACGTGCTTTTTCACCTTTGGCGCTTTGAGGGCAATGCCTTCAGCAATAACGAGCGCCATTCCGCCCCTGATCCTGTTCGTCTCGATACGCGCAAGGTCACGCCGCCCTTCCACTTCAGCTTCCTCTGTGGGTTCACCGTCAATGCATATCGGGCAGTTCCTGACTATCAGGCGGATCTCATCATCTGATGGCAGATACTGTAAATTCGCTACCCGCCTGTATGCCGTGATCTCTTCAACATATCGTTCAACCTCTTCAGGCCGCGGGACAAAACGTGCGATCCCCAGGTTCGCCCGCACATAATCGGCAGCAAGAACAGACAGTGCCTGTGCAGTGCCCCCAGCACTCCTTATCGGACCCGCATAATATGTCCTGATATAATCTGTACCGTCGTCGTTTTTTGCAAGGTCGATCTTGGCGATTCCTTCGATAGGTGCAGCCACCACGCCTTCTGTGAGGACTGCCATTGCAACCCTCACCGCAGCTTCTATGGCGTCCCTGTCCGATTCAAACTTTTTTATTTCACCCTTGGCAACAGCAATTGCCACCTGGAGGGCGGCTTCCTCACGCGACATCGTTGATTCAAGTTCCCTGAGCTTTTTTGCGACTCCTTCAATAGAAAGGAGTTTCTCAACCCTGTCTGCAAGGTCTTTTGCTATTGGTATTTCAATTCCCGGAGTCGGGTCGGCGCCGTTAGCACGTGCGCGATTGGCCAGCTCGATAGCACGGTTAAGCTCTGTTTCAAGAGCACTAAAATAAGCAAGCATTGCTGCGCTTGCGGCAAATTTCATTCAAATAGTCTCCCTGGATAAAATCAAACATATTTACAGTTTTCTGGTTTTGTAGGCTGTTTAATCAAGATTACATGCTCATTTCAAGCTGAAATGAGATAAAGATTGTTATTGCAATCGAGAGGATGCTTAACGTATCTTCATAAATGTTATAGTTATGTCCGAAAGAAGCGCTGCAAGAGCAACAATGACGTCAGGGTCCGTAAGAGAGTGATATTTGTCTGCAGGGCGCAAATGTGCGTAACCCCAGGGCATCTTTCCCGACAGACGCCCATCAGCATAAATCAGATCGACATGAAAACAACATCATCCGTTTACCATTTTTATAGTTGTTGAAACAAATTTATATAATAGAAGAAACAAATTTATTGACACAGATAAAAAGCATTTTGTAGCATTACAATGGAGTATAGAGTGCATGCGATTTATCTGGGAGGAGTTATATGAATATATGGAAAGTTAATGGATTAATAGTGTTAGGTTTGGGAATACTGTTGTCTTTTGGCATAGGGTATGCATCTGCCGGCACCCTTAATTCTTTGATGGTGGCAAAGGCTCCGGTAATTGATGGCGTGCCAGATACGATATGGGACCAGGCAACTGCAATGACGGTTAATGTAGCTGGTGGAGCAAATACGGGATCTCATACAGTTACACTAAAAAGCGTTTATACAGGCGACTCTGTATATTTCCTTGCAACTTGGAACGATCCAACCGAAAGCATGAGGCGTGAGCCCTGGATTAAACAGGCAAACGGCACATGGAAGCAGCTCAAAGATCCTGATGATAAAGGCGGCGACAACAACAAGTACTATGAGGACAAATTTGCCCAGATATGGAATATTAATACTCCGGCATTTGAAACCACTGGTTGTTTTTCAACATGCCACGCAGGTGAAGCCGGAAAACCCTTCGGCAACAAATACACACCAAATCCGGGTGAAATGGCAGATATCTGGCATGCAAAACTTGTGCGAACAAATCCATCAGGTTATATAGACGACCAGTATCTTGATTCCACAAGATACAATAAAGCAACAGCGGCAGATGCAGGGAGAAAGAGCGACCCGGGGCTTGTGCCATACTTTACTAACATCAATGCTGCTAATACCTCTCCAAACTATACTTCAGCAGACCAACCAGCCCCACCATACTGGATTATCGATGCGGAAAAACAGCCATTCACCGATACATATAAAGCTGACGATGAAATAGCAGCTATTGTTACAAGACCTCCGACAGGAGACCGGGCTGATATAAAAGCCATGGCTGTCTATAACGGTGGCATGTGGACAATGGAATACGGTAGAAAACTTGTAACTGGAAGCCAGTATGATGTGCAATTCTCTGACCTGAAGAAGGAATATTCCTTTGGAACGGCCATATTCGATAATGCGCAGGTAAGGCACAGCTATGAGAATGGTGTAAGCAAAATGGTCTTCACAGCACAGGCGACCCCTGCTCCATCAGCAACAATGACAGCTATACCCGTTGCAACAACAAAAGCACCTGCATTTGAAGTAGTATTTGCAATTGGTTCATTGCTGGTAATAATATTGGTAAGGAGAAGGTAAATTTTACCTTCTCCTTGTCATTATAAACATTGTAAATATTTAATGAAATTTATCCATAAACTATTTATACTAATACTTCAAATGATTATCATAATCATCAGTATGATTAGATTGTAAGGAGATGAAGAGAATGAGCGAATCAAACGAGGTAGTTTTATGGATGGAAAAATGCGCACCTGAGCGGCTTGCTTCAAATAAAGTGATGTTATGCACAAGGAATATGTTTCTCCTTGAGAACATGCGCGACATGTTCATAGATGAATATGAGGCAATATTAAAAGGCAGTGGCAATGCAGGAATTATAAAATTATAATTTTTTATGAGAAATAGAAAACGTTGTCCGGAATGTACTCGCCCTGTATGCCAGAGAGTCCTGACATTACGCGGCTGCAAAGAAAAACCGATTGAGGAAGTAATAGGGGTTCCATTAAATCCCTATTCGATGCACGACCTATTTACAACAGGTTAAATCCTCAAATTCCTGTTTCAATTTCAATGTATCTATCTCCAGATTGGGGCTTTCACATATCACCATTCCTTTAATATTGAATTCTGAAAAAGTTCTGGCTAATTCTTTATATTTGAAATCAGACGCTTCAAATTCAAGATGCTTTTTCTCACCTTTTGGAGAATATTCTATCCCTGAAACATGAATATGCATGTTGTTTAAGCCATCGCGCCCGAGCTTATTCTCAATATTAGTGAGGATGTCAGCAAATTCTTCCTTTGAGTTATTTTTTCCATTCACGGCATGCAGATGTGAAAAATCAATGCATGGTAATACTCCTGCCACTTCTGTAATAGTAAGAACTTCATCAAGGTTCCCGAACTGGGAATTGCGCCCCATGGTTTCGATACGAAGTGTAATATTTAAGCCTTCACTATTCATTTCTTCACGTATCCGGGTAAGTTCTTTTTTAATTTTTTCGTATGCGCTCTGGCGTGAATCTTTCTCTATAAAACCCGCATGAATAACCACGCCTTTTGCACCGCATATTTGCCCGATCCTTGCAGAATTCAGTATTCGTTCCCCGCTTTTGAGCCGGGTTTCACCTTCGCTATTTAGATTTATATAATAAGGGGCATGCACACTTAATCCTATATCCAGCTTCTTTGCCAGGACTCTTACCTTCCTGGCAGTCTCTTCTCCCATCTTAACTCCGCGGACGAACTCAAGTTCCATACAACCAAGGCCAAGCTCATGAACACGCTCTATCCCTGACAAACTATCAGTTCCATTCGAGCTTATGGGTATGCCCGCAGTGCCAAAGAGCAAACCTTCCATTACCCCTCAATAGTAGGAGGGGAGTATCCGTACCATGAACCTTCCTGGTCAAGGTAATATAACGCATCCTCAAGTGTTTTCTTATGCTCCCTTTCAAAAACTACAAGTTTTAAGAACAGATCTTTGCTGGATTTATTACTGGTATTATCAGCACTTTTGGAATACAATTCGATAGATCTTTCTTCCGTCCTGATACCAAGCTTGAGAATATCCTTTGTTTCTTGTATGCCCAGGGGTTCAAGGGATTCCGGGAATATGCGCTTTGCTTTTTCCCTGTTCACTTCATCCACCGTACTGATGTCAAAAGATTTTCCTGTGATCTTCAGGAATTGTTTTTCAAGAAGTTGCCTGTGTTCCCCTTCATCCCTTGACAATCCCTTGAATAATGATTTTGCATTCTCATCTTCGACTAAATCACTGAATATCGAATAATATTCTTTACCATAGATTTCAATAGAAATCGCTTCTTTGAGTATATTTAGAATCTCCTGGTCTTGTTCATTCATATAATTCATTCCGTCAAGTTAATTCCGATAGGTGAACTACTCCCCCTGAAGGGTTGGAGCCTCCCGTTTCATAGTATCTATACTTGGATTACTATATATCGTTATGCTTAATCCTGACCCCAATGTTATAAAAAGGAGAAAGTCATTTAACAAAACCATTTAACTGACTACCATGACAGACCATCCTAAAGTTAAAAATTACATGACAACGGAAGTAGATACTGTATCCCCGGAAAATACTGTCAGGGATGTCATACAACTTATAAAGGAAACAGGGCATGACGGATTTCCTGTAGTCGAAAATGGAAAGGTAACAGGATATGTATCTGCATCCGGCCTCCTTGAAAAAGCGCTTGGTGAAAAGGTCTCAGGTGTAATGAGCCGGGATGTGCTTGTGGCAGATACGGAAATGGAGATGAGTGATGTGGCGCGTGTCATATTCAGGTCAGGCAAATCAAAATTGCCGGTTGTTGATACAAGCGGGCATTTACGTGGTATTATTACAAATTCAGATGTTATCCGCTCGCATATTGAAAGGACAAGCCCCCAGAAGGTATGGACACTCAAGAAAACTCTTGAGGCCATCCACAATATACATGTTGATGTTATCCGCGAATCGGTAAACATCGATGAACTTGTCCCCACGCAGCCCAAAGTATATGCGGATGAACTTGACGGAAGGATATACGAACTAAAAAAAGGGCTGGCTGAGCCAATAGTTGTAATAAGAAAAACCAATAAACTTATTCTTGTAGATGGTCATCACAGGGTAATTGCAGCTAAAAAACTCGGGATAAAAAGCATGGATGCTTATGTCATCCCTGTAAGAGATGAAATCCATCTTGGTATGGAAAAGACCGCTATGTCATCGGGTCTTCATACACTCTCTGATATTAAAATACTTGATTATGCCAAACATCCTCTAATTGAGATCACAAAAAGGCTTAAAAAAGATGATGAAAACGGTATGTCGCATGTCCAACAATGAACAATTATATGCTTTAAAAACTATTTCTTTTAATACAATACAAGTTTGCTTAGTATGTCTGTTTTTGAGATAAGCCCTGCAAGCTCTCCATTGATTTTAACCATCAGCCGCCCTACTTTTTCTTTGTTAAATACTTTAACAACTTCATACAGAGGCAAATCACCGTCAACGGAGATTATATCCCTTGTCATGATGTCTCTTATTTTCAGGCTTGTTTTCCCATCCGCAAGCGTTTTCCCGATATCTGTCAGTGTAACTATCCCCACGATACCGTCCTTGTCCTTCACCGGAGCGCCGTGAATATTATTCTTAACAAGTATCCGTGAGGCTTCCTGAATCGTTGCTGTGGGTGGAATTGTTATAGGATTTTCGTGTATATAATTCTTAACGGGTTTTTTGGGAAGAGATATCATTTCCTGTATGACAAATAATACCGTATTCTGTGTATCATCCCTGCCGATCACGGATCCCCGTATTACTAATTTATTTACCGGCGTGGGTCCTATCACAAGATTATCTCCAACCTCGAATTTTCTTATATCTCCTATAACATGTACAGTAGCATTGCATTGGTCAGGATGTCTTACTGTTGTGAAACTTATTTCTGCTGCTGTAGCATTATCTATCACTTCATCATTCCGTCTTAAAGGAACATTCGTTTCCTTATCCATTTCTGATAATCTAAGCGCACGATACGTCTCCCCTGTAGCCTTATATCCTCCTTTGGGTCCTGGAACTCCTTCGACTAATCCAAGCGCCTTCAATGATTGCATTTGATTCCTGACAGTTCCGGGATTTCTTTCTATGACTTCTGCTATATCTTCCCCTTTTATTGCATGCTTTTTTTTCCTGTATAAATCTATTAATGCAGTCAGTATTTCCTTTTGTATTGGTGTAAGTTCCATAAACATAATTTAAACTCTCTATATTTCTAACTCTCTTTTGTTGTATTTATACTTAATGATAATGACAATTATAGTCAAGAACAAAATACATACAGTCTTTGCGCCTTTACTCCTGTCATTTTTTAGTTATATTAGCTAAAAGTTATATTAGTATTCATTAATAATGAATGTTACTATTCAATTTTGTTATTTCAATAAAGCTTATTAACTAAAAAGTCATCTGGAACTGAAATCGTGTGATATATTTTATTCTCACATTATAATTATTGGAGGACTATTCAATGGCAAGAAAACCAGGAAGAATGTACAAGAAAATTACCCAGCGCTCTTATACGAGACGAGAATACATGGGCGGTGTTCCGGGTAGCAAGTTAGTGACTTATGACATGGGCAATTTAACAGAGGATTTCCCGATCCAGTTGACACTCGTGACAAAAGAAGAGTGCCAGATCAGGCACAATGCCCTTGAATCTGCGCGTATTGCAGCAAACAGGATATTGCTTGATACTATAGGACAGCCCAATTATCATTTAAAGATCAGGGTATACCCTCATGAGGTCCTGAGAGAGAATAAACAGGCCACAGGAGCAGGTGCAGACCGTGTATCGCAGGGGATGCGGCAGGCATTCGGAAAGGCTATCGGTACTGCGGCAAGAGTAAGAAGGGGCCAGAAGGTAATGAGTGTGTTTGTTACTCCCGCTAATTTCAAACTTGCAAAGAAATCATTGATCTCAGCCGGATATAAATTACCGACTCCGATAAGCCTGGTAGTGGAAAAAGGCCAGGAACTTGTCCTTACTTGACAATGAACGATTATCTGGATAACCTGGACAGGGCATTAAATCATCTGCCTGAAGTTAAAAGCTCAGGGGAACGTTTTGTTATCCCCGAGCCTAAACTTCTAACCGAAGGAAAAACAACAGTGCTCGAAAATTTCGCTGCAATAGTGGATAAATTGAACCGTGAGCCTTCGCATATATTCAAATTCCTATTGCGGGAGCTTGGAACAGCAGGTAAGATCGATGGTTCAAGAGCAATTTTCCAGAGAAGATTAACTTCAGGCATGATTTCCGAACTCATCAACGCATATGTAAAAGAATATGTAACCTGTTCTGAATGCGGACGTCCGGATACACACCTTATAAAAAGTGAAAGAGTCCTTACATTGCGATGTGATGCATGCGGCGCGCATAGACCTATAACAAAACGGCGGGCAACGTTGATCGCCAAGGAAGAAGCACTGGTTGAAGGCGAAACCTACGATGTCAGAATTGATGCAGTAGGAAGCAAAGGTGACGGCATTGCTAAAAAGGATAAATATACGATTTATGTACCAGGTACTGTCAAAGGGGATACTGTAAAAATAAAGATCAAAAAGATCACAGGTAATCTTGCTTTTGCAGAAATGTTAGAGAAAATAACATAGTTATTTTACTAATTCCCCTGGCTTAATCATCGATTTACTTTCAACAACAGCCCCTACGTTTATCATGCTATTAATACCGGTGTGAACATCATCTCCCATGATCGTTCCAAGTTTTCTTCTTCCCGAATCTATAAGTTTTCCCTTTAATGTTACACGGATTGTCCTGTTATCATGCCTTAAATTCGCAACCTTTGTCCCGGCCCCGAAATTGCATCTTTCCCCTATTATGCTGTCACCCACATAACTCAGATGCCCGATATGCGTTCCCTTCATTATAATGCTGTTTTTGATCTCAACTGCATTTCCTATACGAACATTGTCACCGATACTTGTTCCCGGACGGATGTAGCAATTAGGGCCGATATCGCAATTCTTGCCGATAATGACAGGCCCTGCTATATATGAGCCATTTCTTATTATCGTGCCCTCGCCGACTGAAACACTGCCTTTTAACGTCGCAAAAGGCTCTATCTCACCGGATATGTCGGGCTGTAAAACAGACAGGAAATATTCATTGGCATCAAGAAGTTCCCAGGGCCTCCCGATATCCATCCATTTATCGAAAAGTGTAAGAAAACCAACATCTATTCCCATATCGATGAGCATCTGTAGCGAGTCAGTTATCTCATATTCCTTTCGTATCGAAAGCGGGGTTTTACTTATAGCATCAAATATTGATGACGGAAATACATATATTCCTGCATTGGCAAGACTCGTTGGCGGATCCGGGGATTTTTCAATGATACGTAAAACCCTTGCACCATGGACTTCAAGGACACCATACTCAGAAGGATTATCAACATGCCTTGCTGTCAATACCACATCCGAACTGCATTCTATTAATTTCCTGATATGCGCCGAATTTACTATTATATCCCCGTTTAACACCAAGAACCTGTCACCAACCATTCCCTTTGCCGAACCAACAGCATCAGCAGTACCCATCTGTTTTTCCTGGTTGACATATTCTATGCTGACACCAAGAAGAGATCCATCTTTGAAATAGTCTTTAATAAGTTTCGCGCCATAACCTACAACAAGTACGAATTCCCTGATCCCTGCATCACGCGCAGATTGGATCACGTGTAAAAGGAGTGGTTTGTTCGCTATTGGCAGCATTACCTTAGGGATATTGCGGGTCAGTGGCCCCATTCTTGTACCCTGCCCGGCAGCAAGGACTAATGCCTTCAAAGCGACTCCTGAACCATCTTTTCGGCTCGTTTAAACAATTCTTCCACACCCTTTCTCGCTTCTGCTGTTATTCTTATCTTGGGCTCAGTCCCGCTTGGGCGTACAAGTATCCACCCATTATCCGCATCAACCCTTATTCCATCGATGTCCGTGACGTCTCCTATTCTCCTTAACGATTCTGCGATCTTTTTCATTGCTGCTGATTTATTTTCATTACTGCACGGAACAGCTCCCCGTATCATCGGATATGTCGGAAGTTCATCTATGAGTGCATCAAGCCTCCCTTCATTCTGAACGATCTCAACAAGCCTTGCTGCTGCCAGGATACCATCCGGGCATAAAGAGATGCCGGGGAATATCCAGCTGCCTGATGGCTCGCCGCCAAATTCGGCATTTCTCTTTTTCAATTCTTCCGCAATATACACATCGCCAACACGCGTTCGATAGATTTCCCTGCCTTTTAGGACATCATCGACCATAATTGAGGTGTCAACAGGCACCACAATACTGTGTTTTGTTTCACGGATACCGAAGAATGCAAGAAGCTTATCCCCTTCTATATACCTGCCTTTCCCGTCAACAGCCATCATCCTGTCAGCATCGCCATCGTGAGCTATGCCAAGATCAGCGCCAAATGAAAGAGTTGCTTTCTTCAATAATTCGAGGTTCTTCTCGACCGGTTCCGGATCTCTTGCAGGGAAGAATCCGTCGGGCTGGGAATTAAGAGTTATAACGGTGCAGCCCATACGCCGCAGGACATAAGGTGTTATTACGGAAGCTGCGCCGCATCCGCAATCAACAACAACTTTCAGGGAAGTGCGCCCTACCTTACTGAGTATCATTCTTGCATGGTCTTCAATAGCGTCAGCCTGGAAAACATTCCCGATATTTTGCCATTCTGCTGTCTTCCATGTCTTATCCTTTATGATCGATTCAATCTCATCCTGCTGCCTTGAATCAAATGCAATACCGTCCCTTTTCCAGACTTTTATGCCGCAGTACTGCGAAGGATTATGCGATGCCGTTATCATGATACCGCAGCTAAAATTTCTTGCAGCATACGCAAGCGTTGGCGTGGGCACCATTCCGATACGCGTCACACTGCATCCGGCTGACAGGAGCCCTGAGATCACAGCATGCTCGATCATTTCTCCTGAGGTCCTGGGGTCACGCGCGATCACAGCCGATCCGTGAAGCGAGCCCACAGCAAGCCCGACATTCAGTGCAAGCTCCGGGGTAATTTCCTTATTCGCAAGACCTCTGATACCTGATGAACCAAATAATGCCATAATTACTCCACCGTTACGCTTTTTGCAAGATTCCTGGGTTTATCGATGGGGCAGCCCAGTGCATCGGCGCTGTTATATGCAAGAAGTTGTACTACGACAGATGTGAGCACAGGATAAAGCAGTTCATCTGCTATCGGAATTTTTATGACCACATCCACATACTTATCTATTTCATTATCATCCGCGCATGCTATTGCAATGACCTGGGCGCTTCGCGCTTTCACTTCCTTGATGTTGTTCACTATTTTATCATACGTTGATGATCTTGTGGCAAGGGCCACTACCGGGGTTTCCTTTGAAATAAGAGCCAGAGGCCCATGTTTTAATTCGCCTGCCGCATATCCTTCAGCATGGATATAGGATATCTCCTTGAGCTTAAGAGCTCCTTCTAAGGCTATAGGGAAATTAAGGGATCTTCCCAAAAAGAAATAATCCTTTGCATTTGAAAACCGGTTGGCCTGTTTCTGTATGAATTCCTTGTTATTCAGGATCTGCTGGATCATACCGGGAAGCTGTTTCATTGAAACAAGAAGGCGTTTTGACCTGTCAACATCCAATTTTTTTCTCTTTCGTGCAAAATAGATAGAAAGTAAATACAGGGCAATTAACTGGGACGTAAAAGTCTTTGTGGCTGCAACCCCTATTTCAGGGCCAGCTCTTGTATAAACGATATTTTCGACTTCGCGGGAAAGTGTTGTACCTACCACATTCGTTACTGCAAGAGTATGGCATCCATAGATTTTTGCTTCTCTTGTTGCTGCTATTGTATCTGCGGTCTCCCCTGACTGCGATATGGCTATTACAAGCGTGGATCCCGAAACCACGGGATTTGCATACCTGAATTCAGAGCTTATTTCCACGTCCGTATGTATCCCCGCCAGCGACTCAAAAAGATATTTTCCAAGAAGCCCCGCATTATATGATGTGCCGCAGGCAATGATCACGATCCTTTCAAGATTCTTTATCTCATCTATGGAAAGTGTTACCTCGCCGAGAATTACATCCCCGCTCAGTTCTGATACCCGTCCCATAAGTGTATCATGGACTGATGTAACCTGTTCATGTATCTCTTTTAACATGAAATGCGGGTATCCCGATTTCTCGGCTGCTTCTATGTTCCATTCTATGACCTCAGTTTCCTTTTTGACAGGATTTCCATTAAAATCAAAGAACTGCATATCCTCCCCTGTCAACTGCACGACCTCAAAATCCTGCATATAGACCACATCTTTTGTATTCTTCAATAATGCAGTAACATCCGAAGCTATAAAATTTTCACCTTTTCCCACGCCGGCAACAAGAGGGCTCTCTTTTCTTGCCGCAACCACTGTTTTTGAATCGCTGCATAAGTAAGCAGCAGCGTATGAGCCTTTTACTTTTTTCAGGCCCTCGATGACAGCCCTGACAAGGTCTCCTTTATAGAATTTATGAGCAAGATGCGCGAGAACCTCGGTATCAGTTTCTGACACAAATTCGTATCCTTCGGACTTTAACCAGTCATACAGTTCCTGGTAGTTCTCAATAATCCCATTGTGAACGACTGCGATATTTCCTGAAACATGGGGATGCGCGTTGATTGTGGTCGGCGCGCCCTGTGTTGCCCATCGGGTGTGCCCGATGCCGCATGTTCCGTTCATATCAGGAAGCTTTGTTTCAAGGTCAGCTATTTTACCTTCTGTTTTACATACCGATATCGCGTTGTCTGTTAATATTGCAAGACCTGCAGAATCATATCCCCTGTACTCAAGCCTTTTTAATGCGTCTATGAGTATGGGAGTTGCCTGCCTTGTTCCAACATATCCTACTATACCGCACATTTTTATTGCCTCACAGAACAGTCGAGTTCGGAGGCAGGTCTTTTGTAATCCTGGCCCCGGAATCAACAGCACAGCCTGTTGCGATCATTTTTCCAGCCCTGACAAGTACTGATGGTCCGATAATGTTATTGTCCCCAATAACAGTTCCCAGTTCTTCTGCGTTATGAAGTATTCCTTTCATTTCTATTTTCAGATCTTTTCCCACCTCGGAAACAAAATGAGGGCCGATAATATTATTGCCCCCAATAATGGAATTTGAGATATATGAACCCGCACCGATACGCACATCGTTCATGATAATACTATTCTCAATCTCTGTGAATGAACTTATCGAACAATTATCACCCACAGCCGTTGAAGGTAAAATGGTGGTATTCGGGCCGATATTACAATTCTTCCCGATAATGACCGGGCCCACAATATAAGAACCGGCCCTGATAACCGAATTATCACCGATATCCACATCGCCGATTATTACCGCACCTTTCTCGATCGACCCGGCTGCTTTCATTTCTTCAATTTTTCCAAGGAATATGGAGTTTGCTTTCAATAGATCCCATGAATGTACAGCATCGATCCATGTGCCTTTTGTGGTTATATTTGTGACGTTGGCGCCTCTGTCAATAATTCTCTGTATCGTATCTGTTATTGCATATTCCCCTGTCTCTGAGATCGGGGTTTTATCTATTTCACCAAATATCGAAGATGAGAACATATATATCCCGGTGTTAATAAGGTGACTTATTTTATCACGGGGCTTTTCTACAATTCGTGAAACCTTTCCTTTATCAAGTAAGATCACACCATATCCTGTTGTCTGTTGACGCATTGCGGTAAGAAGCGTTACATCCCCGGATGCCCCTTTTATGAGATCACTGATCGTTCCGGCGTCTATAAGGTTATCACCATTCAGGACAAGGAACTTTTCATTGACCATTGACTCTGCAAGCTTGATCGCATGGGCTGTGCCAAGCTGGGCATCCTGTTCAATATAACTGATATTTACCCCGAAATCCAGGCCATTCCTGAAGTAATCCATTATACGTTCTTTTTTATATCCCACGACCAGGATTATTTCTTTCAGGTCGTTTTGCGAAAGTGCCTGGATAATATATTCAAGAATGGGCATGTTTGCGACCGGGAGCATGACCTTTGATCGGGTCAAAGTGAGAGGACGGCATCTTAATCCCTCTCCAGCAGCAAGAATTAAAGCTTTCATATAGTTCCTCTATATCTAAATCAATACATTTTAAAATTAACTATTTCAGAATTAGCAAATTTTATATAGAACCGCAAACAATGAAAAACTCCTTACAAATCTGGGTTTGTACCATTATTGATTTGTACGGTTAGTTAATTCAATGGAGGTTACTAATATGAAAATAAAACCAATAGGTAAAAGGGTTTTAATTAAACCGGTAAAGGAAGAAGAAAGAACTAAAGGCGGAATATACATCCCCGACAGTGCAAAGGAAAAGAAAAAGCAGGGGGTTGTGGTTGAAGTGGGCACTATTGATGAGAAAGAATTCCCTGTAAAGAAGGGTGACATAATATTATATTCGGGTTACAGTTCCGAAGAACTGGAAATTGACGGGGAAAAATTTCTCATTCTTGAATCAAAGGATGTAGTTGCAAAGATCGAGGCTTAAAATATGGCAAAACAATTGATTTTCAATGATGAAGCAAGGCATGCACTTTTAAGAGGCGTGGACCAGCTTGCTAATACGGTAAAAATAACACTCGGACCAAAGGGCAGATATGTGGTACTCTCAAAAAGCTATGGAAGCCCTGTCATTACCAATGACGGTGTAACGATTGCCAAAGAGATCGACCTTAAAGACCCTTATGAGGATATGGGAGCTAAACTTGTCAAGGAAGTTGCCACAAAAACACAGGATGTGGCAGGAGACGGTACAACAACTGCCACGCTTCTTGCCCAGTCGATCCTTCATCATGGGATGAAGAACATCACGGTGGGAGCCAATCCAATCGAGATAAAGCGCGGGATAGACCGTGCTACTGACCTTGTTGTCAGGACAATAAAAGGCATGAGCGAAGAGGTCAAGACAAAAGAAAAGATCACGCAGGTCGGGATCATTTCAGCCAACAACGATGAAGAGATCGGGAACCTTATATCCGACGCAATGGAAAAAGTTGGAGCCAACGGCGTTATAACTGTTGAGGAAGCAAAATCCATGGAGACATCGCTTGAAGTCGTTGAAGGTATGCAGCTTGATAAGGGTTATATGTCGCCGTACATGGTAACTGACAAGGAAGGAATGGAAGCGCTTCTTGAAAACCCCATGATCCTACTGTATGATAAGAAGATAAGCTCAATGAAGGAATTCCTGCCGATTCTTGAAGCAGTGGTAAAGGAGAATAAACCGCTCCTGATTATTGCCGAAGACCTGGAAGGCGAGGCGCTTGCTACGATTGTCCTTAATATCATTCGCGGAACACTGAAGATATGCGCGATAAAGGCTCCTGGTTTCGGGGATGAGCGAAAGGAGATACTTGAGGATATCGCTGCCCTGACCGGGGGAAAAGTTGTCAGTGAAGAACTCGGGATGAAGCTTGAGAACGTAAAACTCTCTGACCTTGGAAGTGCAAAGAAGATAAGAGTAACAAAGGAAAAGACGATCATAATAGAAGGCGAAGGAAAGAAAGTCGATATAGACAGGCGTATATCCATTATCGAAGGACGCATAAAGCTTGAGGATTCGGATTATAAGAAGAACGATCTCAGGAAACGCCTTGGCAAGTTGTCAGGCGGCGTGGCCGTGATCAACGTTGGAGCGGCTACTGAAACCGAACTCAAGGAAAAGAAAATGCGTATTGATGATGCCCTGAACGCAACAAAAGCCGCTATAGAGGAAGGTGTTGTGGCAGGCGGCGGAATAGCATTATTAAGATCTGCGGCGGCGCTTGAAAGTCTTAATCTTGATGGGGATCAAAAGATCGGTGTGGATATTGTCAGGAAAGCAATTGAAGAGCCGCTAAAACAGATAGCTGCAAATGCAGGTCGTGAGGGCTCGGTTGTCATTGAGAAGCTAAAGGCCGAATCAAATCCCAATATGGGCTATGACGCAAAGACGGATGCTTATAAGGATATGATCGAAGCCGGCATCATCGACCCTGTAAAGGTGGTTCGAACCGCACTCCAGAATGCATCAAGTATTGCAGGTTTGATGCTTACAACTGAAGCGCTTGTGGCTGAAATTCCGGACAAGAAGAGCGAGATGCCGCAAATGCCCGGACCTGAAAGCTATATGATGTAAAACTATGCAATTACAGTTACCAATATGGATTCCTTCAATACCGGGAATCCATCCTGGTGTTTATTTTTAAATAAGCTGTTTTGATTTATCTGATCATTCATTCAATCTTGATCAATAAAATATATATATTGAATGTTCCTATACTCTATATTGGGAGGTTAAAATATGGATCTATTAACTACAATAGTTGTGATTCTATTGGTCCTATGGTTATTAGGATTTGCAGTTGGCACACTTGGCAATTTAATTCATATATTGCTGGTCCTTGCTATTATAGTAGTGCTGATTAGAATCATACAGGGACGAAGACCTATCCCCGAATAGGGAAATATAGGGATAAGTATCGGTAGCAATGTAACCGGATTCGAGCCTGGCTGAGTTCTTGTCTTTGACACAAGCCAGTCTCAATTTTTCTTATTCAGCTTGAAAACCTCTTTCACTCTCAAGCGCTCTGCATCGTGGTCCTTCAAGCGTTATAACCTTTCCCGATATATTACCGTCCTCAATAGTTAGCTCGATTACACCTGGTTCTGATAACCTCGGCGCTGTCGGACTTCCAGGGCACAGGAGAAGGACATCACTTTTATCGATAACAGGTTTATGAAGATGCCCGAATACCAGCACATCCACACCCATTTCTTTTGCCATGTACCTGGCCCCTGTTGTGTCATGTATCGAGAGCGCAGCCTCATGTATTATCCCTATTTTTGTACTTTCGGCCTTGATAATTTTTCTTTCAGGAAGCGATTTCTTTAAACTCATCTCATCCATGTTCCCGTGCACAGCGCAAAGGTTGCAGATACCTGAAAGTTCATCATGGGCTTTCTTTGTGATAAAATCCCCCGCATGAATTACCATATCAGCTTCTTTGATCAATTTAATAAGCCCTGCAGGGAGCGCTTCGGCGATAGAGCCTGATTTTATATGAGTATCAGAAAGTACTATTATTTTCATCTAAACCTCGTGAGTGCAGGGGTAGTTTATACATATCCGTAATCCATATAGTTCAATTCTTTCTTTACTTCCCTGAGGAATTTCCTGTAAGTATCAGTTGAAAAATCAAGCCATTCCTTAAAATCGGCATGCAACTTCCTTCCTATGGTATCTTCTTTTTCAGTACTGCTCTTTTCGCGAAAATCCTTTAAATCTTCAAGATTCTTTACAACATAATGGAAAAGCGCTGTTTCAGCAAATGGTTTTGGGATAAGGGGGGAATTAGAGGATATTTTCAGCATCAGTTCCTTTTCAATCATGATCTCATCAGGAGTTATCCCTGAGCTTTCAATCGCTTTATTCAATGTATCGTTACTGATCTTTCTCTTTTCCTCAGGACTGAATTTACGGATCCCATTCCTCATATTTTCCTCATATATTTCTTTTTGCAAAAGTTCATGGAAGATCGCATATTTTAAGATAGTCTCACTGGCTTCCTCTATATATTTTGTATTCAGCGTAATTATTGAGTACCATGAACCTTCGATATAATAACGCCTGTTCAGGGCGACAGCATAATCAAAAACACCGGGAAACGGAGCAAAGATACTCTGCGAGAAGACGATCGCATCCGTTGAAAGGAATAATATATTTTCCGGGGTTAACTTTTTAACCTTATCAAGGCCGGATGTACCAAAAACAGATTCCGGTTTTTCCAGATATTGCTCGTTGAGTGCGATAATTGTTTTTAGATCAGATGGCTTCAATCTGTTCAGAGAGAAGGCGACATCCCTGGCAGCAGAGCTTATCCATTGTGAATATTCCTCTTCAAATTTCTTTTTTGAAAGCTCTTGCATAAATGATAAATCACAATTTTCCAATAAATAGTTAATGCGTATATCTCGAATGTGCCTCTCTTGTGAGATGCTCTTTTTCAAGTTTTGAGCGGGCATCTTCAAACAGAGCCCTGATACGTTTTTCATCAACTACCGGGTCATCTTCTTTGCATTCCCCGCTTTTCTTGCATTCCTGCGCCAGGCGGTATGCCCGTTCCTCAAGCTGCGGAAGTGTCTCTTTCAGTGTATGTTCCAGCCACTTTGCATCCTTTGAAAGCACACCCACGAACATTGAAGGGATCACATCCCTTTCTATTGTCTCAAGCCTTTTCTTTGCACTAACAGTTCCCATCAGGAACTATTTTAATTTGTTGGGATATAAAAGTTGGGTCGGCAAGATGCCCCGGCAATCAACATAAACACTATCGGTATATATACAAAAAATCATATTATATCACAACACTATGTCCACTAAGTCCTTTATGGATCTTTCTAAAACACTCAGCAGGAAATGCAGGTTAGAAATTTTAGAAAAACTGTGCAAGAGATCCTATAGAAATATCGAGCTGTCAGAGAGTCTGAATATCCGCAAAGAAAAAGTCTCAGAATCGGTTACAGACCTCGTTTCTTCCCGCCTGGCTATTTTGTTTGAAAGGGAAGCTATTATTGGCGAGAAACACACAATGTATGTGGCATCTCCTTTCGGGAGCGAAATACTGAGCATCAGCGATAAGCTCGATTCTACCAAAGGAAAATTTCCTCCTGAATCGATTACGGATTTCGGGGATGGGATTGAGTATATTTTAAAATACTACCTGGATGCTGATTTCAAAGTATATCATAATGCAATCATTACCAGAGGAGGGCGTAAGATCAATATGGACATAAAAGGAACGTCATGTGAGAAGAAAAATTGTGAAACCACCTGCGAACCCGTGATCAAAAATATAGTAAAACGATTTGGAGATATTGACCTGTTTGAAAGAGTACATCAAGCCAATTGCAGTTTCAAAATAAAATTGATTCTTAGATAACTACTCCAACTGTTTTTCATTCATATTGAGACTATCCAGACACCACCTGATGTACTTGACCAGCATTTCAAGCCGCTCCTCTTCTTGATCCTTAAATTCTTCATCGTCCAGCATAATGCAAATATACTTAAAAAGAGCACCAGACAAGCTCTTATCTGTAATATTTCGGGCTAATACTTTAACAATTCCTGTAACTTCATCGTGGGTCAAGAAACCTTTTATTTCGATTTCGGTCAACTTATTCTTAATATTCTTCAATATTTCATCATCCATTATTATGGAGATAGTCTCAAAAAGAGCACCGGGCATATTATTACTTATAATATTCTGGGTTGATACTTCAATCATTCTTGAAACTTCATCATGAGTTAAGAAACCTTCTCTTTCAAATTCAATTAACATATTTGCATTATTTTCAAGTTCAGAAGTTATGCTCAATTTTTTATATTCATAGCTGCCTTTTTGAAGATCTGGAAACTCTAAATCAAGCCTGCTATCAAAAAATTTACTTGAAATTATTTTCATTCTGTCATGTCCTACGATCTTTTCCCAGCCATTGATCAATTCAGGGTTCATACTTGGGTTTTATGTGAAATAAGTAAATATAAATAGTTATTGGAAAATTGCGTGATTTTTATCTGTTAAGAGTTTTGGAAGTCCTTATAATACAATAGCGTCAAAAAGATTATCATTATAAATTTCCCCCGAAAAATCTATAACAAAAAATATAAGTATTATGTCTCTTTCTAATATGTCACTGGATTAAATTTTTTAATTATAACCGGAGATAATAATGCGCCTATCTGATGAATTAGAAGCGATAAAGAGAGAGTGCACAGAACAAAAAAAAATTACACAGAATGCTCATGAAGCGGAAAATTATGATACTATGGTAAAAGAAGGGGAAGGGAATTTTGAGAAATATATTAATAGCTTGATAACATCAACAAATGTAACCTGGGAGGATATTGCAGGTCTTGATAATGCCAGGAATACCATCAATGAGTCTAATTTAATTAGTATAATTGAAAATAAACCTGATGCAATAGAGCCATATAACAGCATTCTGCTTTTTGGGCCTCCCGGAACAGGTAAGACCCTGCTTGCTGCGGCAACTGCTGGAACTTTGAAAGCCACTTTTTTCAAGGTAAAAACCGGAGATATATTGTCTAAATATTATGGCGAGTCTTCGAAGATCATATCTGCTTTATATAATGTCGCTCGAAAAAAGGCTCCATCTATCATCTTCCTGGATGAATTTGATTCCATTGGGGGTATCCGTAACGATAAATCTGAAGCTTCGCGAAGAGTATTGTCAACGCTGCTTGTTGAAATGCAGGGATTACAGAATAAGAAATCAAGCCAGAATGTTCTTACAATAGCTGCCACTAATACCCCATGGGACCTTGATATTGCAGTGCTCAGCCGGTTCGAGATGCGGATTTACGTCCCTCTGCCTGATGAGCAGGCTGTTATGGAAATGATTAAACTGAATACCCTGAAAAAAGGTATGGAATTAGACGCAGATATGCAGAAGATAGCGGAAACTTGTGTCTCGAAATTATTTGCAGGCCGCGATATTGCGACTCTGTGCAAGGAAGCTATCAATAATATGGTGCGAGAACTAAATGACTGGGATAAAATCGGAAACTTACCTCTTGATGATATTAAAAAATACTCGCTTGAAATAAGGCCGCTTACTAAATCAGATTTCAGAAAATCCTTTGCTAAGATAAAAGGCACAGTAAGGGCAAGAGATGTAATAGAAAATGAGGATTGGGCAAGAAAAAATGGCTCAGATTTTTGTGATGGATATGCAAAGAATGAACGTAGATGCGTAATTAATGAACCCGAAATTTACAGAAAAGCACAGAGCGGAAAAGTATCTGAGAGAAAAGAAGCGGCATATGAAATGGGGAAAAATTTTAAAGTTTTCACTGATAGAGAGCGGGCAACAAATGACCTGCTAAAACTTGCAAAAGATGAAAAATGGGAAATACGAAGGGAGGCGGCAAAAGCCATTGGTTCCGCCTTTATTTACCTCACTGATAGAGAGCGGGCAATAAATGACCTGCTTGATCTTATAAAGGATGAAGACTGGAAGGTGAGAAGTGTCATCGCAGAAGCCATTGGTTCCGCCTTTAAGTATTTTACTGATAGAGATCGAGCAACAAATGATCTGCTTAACCTTACAGAGGATAAAAACTGGAAAGTGAGAAGTGTTATCGCAGAGGCCATTGGTTCCTCCTTTTTCCACCTTACTAATAAAGACCGGGCAACAGAAGCGCTGCTAACCATGGCAAAGGATACGGATATTTTTGTGCGGAGAAGTGCAGCTAAAGCCATTGGTTCCTCCTTTTTCCACCTTACTAATAAAGACCGGGCAACAGAAGCATTGCTAACCATGGCAAAGGATAAGGACATCTTTGTGCAAAGGAATGCAGTTGAAGCCATTGGTTCGGCTTTTTCCCAGGTTACTGATAAAGTTCGGGCATGGAACGAACTGCTTGTTCTGATAAAACATGATGATAGATTTGTGTTAATTGGTGCGGCGTATGCACTTGGTTCTGCCTTTCCCCATGTCACAGATAAGGATCAGGCAACAGAAGCCCTTCTTGACCTAATAAATGATAAGGATACCGATGTGCGGAGCGTAGCAGCAGAAGCTCTTGGTTCTGTCTTTCCGTATGTTACTGATAAGAACCAGATAGCAGAAAACCTTCTTACCCTCACAAAAGACGAAAAAAGCATTGTTCGAGCATATGCCAACCATTCTCTCGGAAGAGCGTATGTTTTCAGGGCAACAGAATCAAAAGATGAAGAGAATTTCAGAAAGGAATTAGAGCGAGCTCTGCAATTTTTTGAAAAATCATCAAGGGAAGAAACAAATTCGCAACCAGCAAGATTTTGTCTTCCATTTTATCGCTCTTTCTATATGCTGACTTTTAAGAAAGAAGAAGCTAAAGCTGAAGTCCAAAAATATTTTGAAGAGGCAAAAAGTGCAGTTGAAAATTCTTATAGCAAAGAAAAACTCCTTGAAGCCGTGAAAAATCTCGGAAATGCGCTGAAGGAAGTGCAGAATTCAAAAGAAAAGGATTTCAATCATTTAAAAAGAGACCTCAACGCATACAGAAAGTACTGCGAGCGCGCCGCAGAGATGCTGGATGAAGTAGAGAAGAAAGCGCCTGGTGCTACAGGGGTGTTGTGGAAGGGGTTGCCAATTATTAACCAACATATCTGGATTGGTAATCAAATCATCGCAAAATGTGATGAGAATAAAAATATATAATATATATATATAATTTGATGAATATGCGATTATCTGGGATTTAATCCCCGCTCCCAGATTTCCCTTACATAATCAATATGATCTTCCATGTGTTTAACTGCCCTATCTTCATCTTTATTCCTGATGGCATCCAGTATTTCTCTATGTTGTTTTAAAGTCTCCATGGATTGAGCTTGCCTGCTTAATGTAGATAATGATCTATACAGCAACCTGCAAATATCATAAAATGAACTATTTCCGCTTGCTGAAGATATCCCTACGTGGAAATCAAAATCATAACCCCAGAATACACCCGTTTCTCTTGTTATCTCATCCTTAAGAGCTACTTCAAATTTTTCTAAAATAGACTCCAGAGCCTCTATGTCATGTGTTCCCCTATACCTTGCGGCAAGACTTACTGAGTTCATCTCCATCTGTTTTCTTACTTCCCACAGTGCATTAAAGGTATATCTGTTTATTATGGGATCTGTTCTGAGTTTTTCAGCCAGGATTTCGAAAAAGTGTTCGATATCTACGTTGAATATCTTAGCATTATTGCTCTTCCAAAAACGAATTTCAACTTCTGCTGGATTCCTTATAATAACATAGAACCGAACCCTATTCTCTAAACGTTGCTTGGTTTTTTTAATAATGGTATTAATTTTATCATTATTTATATCATATCCAACAAATAAAATAGCTCTTGTAAAAAAAAGCTCCTCGAGTTTATTGAACATAAGCGGATCAATGGAACTGGGCATTTTGTAAATTGTTGTATCTGATTCCATTTCCAGCATATCCTTATCTTCTTGAATTAGATTGATTCTGCCCCTACGCTGTTTAATTGCATCTTCCAGAATGCTATCGCAATTTATGTTAATAATATTTTTAATAGTTAAAATATCTGCTATTTTTTTAAAGATAGAAGAGTTGCAGTCTGTTACAGCACCGGTTAATCCAGAACCTATAAATAAAGCTGCATTTCCCTTAAATATCTCAGGAATCAATGATTTTAGATCAACATTGTCAAAAAATGGAGGATTATATGTAGGAATAAAATTATTTTTTTCTAAACTCTGTTCCATTTCAGCAGGCTCATATGAAGAAACCTCAAATTGATTCAATCCGGATTTCTTATTGGTGATATAACCTGGAGCAACGCTGCAAAGAGCCGCCGAGATGGATCCTCCACCTGCCTTTAATAAATCTATTATCAAATCTTTATTTTCCCTCGTACTTATGAAAATATGCGAGTATGGTAATGCCAGCCTGATGATTGCAGTGATAAGTTTCAGCTGGTTATCAGAAACTTGATACTCCTGCTCTGGATGGAATAACATTCTGTTGGCTTTTTTCAAACGAGGTATCCCAACTATGGGAAAACGGTCAAATTTTTCCCTTAAATACAATCCATGCCGGATTAATGCCATGATTTCGAAATTAAAATCATACAAGCCCAGCAGTACACCAATCCCGGCATTTCTTATTCCACTATTATATATTCTTTCCTGGGTTCCTAATCTATACTGGAAATCTTTTTTAGAAACACATTCTTTATGAAGCTCGTCGTAAGTTTTCCTGTGATATGTTTCCTGCCATGAAAGTACGATATCTAAACCCCTACTTTTCAACGATCTATAGTCTTCCAGTGATAATGGAGAAGAGTTCAAACCAATCATCCCATTTTCTCCCTGTCCAAGTTTATTTCTCAGATGCTCTATATATTTCGTCATTTCCTGTATGCCAATTTCCGGGTCGTCTGAAAAAACCAGCTCTATTGTCTTAAAATTCTTCGCTATCAAATATTCAATTTCTTTACAATATTGGCCAAAAGTCAAACGGGTTCTGCCGTTACTATAATTATTACGATTGAATGCACAATAAGGACATTTATTCATACAATAATTTGTAACGTAAAGAGGAACAGCCAGGTTTATTTCATTTCCAAGAATATCGCTTCTGATACGCTTTGCAGTTTCTAGTAGGGTGTTAAAATCTTTATTATTGGGATCGGGATTAATATGAAGAAGTGTGGCAATATCTCCGAAATCCAATCCCTGCAATTTTTCCGCTTTCTCAAGTACCACATCAATGTTCTCAGGTTTTGATTCTAAATAAAATTTAATTTCATCAGGATCTACATTAAATTCATTCATAAAATAACATCTTTTTTCCATGATATTATTATATTCTCTCTTGAACATTGTTATTAATTGGATCACATATAAATACATTCTTCATATTTATTAAATAAAAGTTAGAAACAGATTTGTTACGCCACTTCCGTAACAAAATCCCATCTGTTCCGGTTTTCGGGTAACAAATATTATAAGAATTGTAATAATTGTATACAAATAATCTACTATGCTGTCAGGTATCGTTGGCAGCAAACAATCGAGATACATAATAAAAATATCTCGATTTCATCCTGCAATCGAAAGCTGATATGATAGTAGTGTGGCGAATACATCAACGAGCACTGGTAAAAGTGCAATGACCTTCGATATATTACCGAAAATAACCTGAAAAATAAAGGAGATAAAATATGATTGTTAGAAACAAAACAAAACTTGTGCTGCTGTCCATAGCTGCAATAACTATATTGCTTATGGGCAACGTTTTCCAAGTTTATGCAGCCTCAGATAAACAACCAACGCTGGTAGTTTTCATAAACGTAATCAATGATGACGGCGGATCAATGAAAGCATCTGATTTTTCAGCAACCGTTACAGCCAAAGATCCATCACCCGCTATCTTCAGTGGTTCAGAGACCGGAACAACTGTTACTATGAAAAATAGTGAATATAAAGTAGCTGAACTTGCGGTAAAAGGCTATAATGTATCATATTCACCGGGTTGCTCGGGACGCATAAATAATAACGAAGCTAAAACGTGTGTAATAACCAATGATGATATAGCTCCGCATTTAAAAGTCATCAAACATGTAATTAATGATAACGGAGGCACGGCAAATGCATCTAACTTCACAATGTCAATATACGGTAACAACCCTTCATTGTGGTCATTCTCAGGTTCTGAAACTGGTACCGATATAAAAATTGGTCAGGGATACTATAGCGTGTACGAAGACTGGAACCAAGATTATATCTCGTCATATTCACCAGAGTGCAACGGTCAAATTAACTTGGGCGAAACCAAAACCTGCACTATAACCAACGACGACAGACCGAAGGCTCAAATAACAGTTATCAAAAAAGTGATCAACGACAACGGTGGCACTGCTATACCATCCGATTTCACGATGTATGTATCATCTGACGAATGGCAATCGTTCCCCGGTAATGATGAGCCGGGCACTAATGTAACAGTCTATGAGGGCTACTATTATGTAGGAGAATATTCCAGATGGGATTATTCTGATTCATACTCAGGTGATTGCAGTGGTTACATAACAGGCGGTGAAATTAAGACCTGTACTATAACTAACAACGACATGATCCTATAGTGAAAAATAAGCTTAGCCCATACATAAAGGAGGAGAAATAAATTTCTCCTCTACCTCCTGTTTTTAAATGAAAAAGGTTGGTGAAAAAATGTTAGCATCAATAACACAGTTTATCATGGCATTTTCAGGAATAATACTTTTAATATTTTTGTTAAGTGGACTGGTATATGTTGCAAGATATGAAGTCGGTATAACTACCAGGAAAATATTCGGAGCTAAAATGCCGCAGGGACAGGTAATTGCCAGGCATGGTGAAATCGGTATCCAGGCAGATACACTGATGCCTGGCCTCTACTGGTTTAATCCGATAATATGGAACGTTGAAAAGGAACAGGTAACTATTATTAAAGAAACCGAGATCGGGACAGTAGAATCTGTCGATGGTGAACCAATCCCTACCGGCAGGTTGCTTGGTGATGCTGTTGAGTGTAACCAGTTCCAGGATGCAAGAGCCTTCCTTGATAATAATGGTAAGAAAGGTCCTCAAATAGCACTTCTGCGCCCCGGTGTTTATCGAATAAATACGAGGGCATTTATCGTAAGCAGGAAAGAGATAACAAAGATCAATGAAGAAAAGATCGGTGTTGTGGTGGCTATGGATGGTAAACCGCTATCTCCCGAATATATAATTGCTCCCAGGCAAGAAAGCGATTCCCACAGGTTTTTCCAGGATGGCCAGGCCTTTATAAACAGTGGGGGATACAGGGGACCGCAGCTCGATACATTACAGCCTGGTGAATATTATATTAATCCCGATTTATTTGAGGTAAAACAATACGAAGTTGCAGAAGTACCTCCCGGATATGTGGCTGTCCTGCGATCCAATATCGGCCTGGAACTGGCAAAGGAACCAGAAACTCCTCCTGAAATGGATAAAAAGTTAAATTTAAGACAGGAGATCCACGAAAAAGACGAGGTTGTTCTGACTACTGACAAAAACCAGCGCGGGATATGGAGAGAACCTGTTGCGCCAGGTAAATATAACCTGAACTTTCTTGCTTTCACCCCATATTTCGTGCCGACGAGCGCTGTTACTATCGATTGGGCGGCAAGCACGGATATCCGGGCGCAGCATAAGACAGTCTCGAATTTGGAGACAACGGCCTCCTCCAGAACCCGGAGGCCGCCGCAGGAAGAGGTCCTTTCAGAAAAAGCCACGGAATTTTTTAAATTCAGCCAATTAACTTTAACGTCAAAAGACGGCTTCAAGCTCGAAGCAGATGTAAGAATGATCATCAGGGTCAGGCCCCAGCACGCATCATTCATAATCGCAAGATTCGGCTCAGTAGCCAATCTCATTGAACAGATCGTGCATCCATTGATAGACAGTTCATTCAGGAATAAGGCCGGGGAAAAGAAAGCGATAGAATTTATCCAGATGCGTACCAATCTCCAGCAAGAGGCGCTTGAGAAAGCCCGGGAAGAGTTTGAAAGATATCACGTTGAAGCACAGAACTTATTGATATCCTACATTGACGTTGATCCGACGTTGCTTAAGACACAGACCGATAAGGAGATCGCGATTCAGCAACAGGAGCAGTTCCAGGAGCAGGCAAAAGCCCAGGAAGAAAATATCGCGCTCCAGGAGAAAACTTCCCGGGCTGCAAAACAGAAAGATGTAATCGATGCCAAGTTATCAATTGAGATCGAGAAAGATAAGGCAGATGCCGCACGCAGGAGAGCAGAAGGTGTACGGGATTCCACCAAGTATGAAGCAGATGGTGAAGCATATAAGCAGCGTGAGACTGGAACCGGTCTTGCTGATGCATATGAGGCACAGGCTAAAGTCATTGGTCCTGATAAGTTAGCGCTTATTAAAGTCATCAATGAAATCTCAACAGGACAGATAAAGATCGTTCCGGATTTTCTTGTTACCGCTGATGCACAGGGAGGAAATTTATTCAACACATGGATGGCGACTATGCTGGCTGATAGATCTAAAGAAAAGATAGAGAAAGAAATGAAGTAAAATGAAATAACCAGGAGAAAAATCATCATCAATTAAAGGAAGAATATGATAGTAAATAAAATAATAATAAGAGATGAAAAAGAAACTGAAGAAATTCTGCACGAAGATCAGTCTTTCAATGGGATATCATATATATCTATCATATGGTTATTATTTATAATGTGGATGTCTCCTACAACTGGTACTGCCATTTTCTTTGTTCTTTTCTATTTTTTTATACTTTATTTTACATTTAAATCGGCTGAGAAGTTTACCTTTGACAGAGGAATAAAAAGTATTATCTTGGAGAAATTGACAGTTTCTAACAAGAAAATCAAATGGAAAGAGGCTAAGATAATAAAATTTTCAGAAATAAAGAATGTCAATGTTGAAGAATCGAATGACGGTGAGGGAACAACTTATTATACAATAAAATTAATCATGATCAGCGGAGATTCTAAAACAATTTGGAATGCTGGAACATCTGAAACCGCTAAAGAATCAGCAAAAAGGCTATGCGAGGTAATTGGTGTTGATGGAGATTATATTTACGAAAATAAAAATTCAATCCCACTTATTGGAGCATATTCCAAGCCCAATATAAGAAAATATGAGCCAGAGAGTGAAGCAACTACGAAAGATCTGCATCATCAAATATTAGGTTTAGAACAGGGATGGGAAGGATAGATTCAATATTGATGATAGAATATTTCCTCCTTGCTCAAAGGGGCAAAATGGAACTCAAAAATATCTTGGAATTGTATTCTTTATGGTAGCATCGGAAATCCATGGATAGATAAATCTGTGTTTTGTAAATCCGAATCTCAAATTAAAAACAGCTTTGTTACGCCATTTCCGTAACAAAAATCCATTTGTTCCGGTTTTCGGATAACAGATGTTATAAACTACTAATTATCATATGCAAATAACCTACTGTAAAATTCTATCTAATAGAAGTAGGTATGGGTGATATTATGGATAAGGTGGAAAATATGTTTGCAAATAAATCTTGTGGAGGGCATGCCCTCAGAATCGCGGTTGGAATAACGATGATGACAATCCTGTTGCTGGCTGGCGGCGCAGGTGCAGCAACGCTGACAGTTGATGATAGCGGCGGCGCTAATTATACGAGGATACAGGATGCGATAGATAATGCGAGCGCCGGGGACACAATATTGGTTTATAGCGGGACATATTTCGGGAATGTGAATGTAAACAAACGGCTCATCCTGCGCGGGATCGGTAGGCCTGTAGTGGACGCAAGGGGAAGCGGAAGCGCGATCACACTTGCAGCGGATGAAATTATTCTTGAGGGATTTACAGCGACCAGAGCAACGATAGGGATCTCGGTCACTTCAAACAACAACACACTCATCGGGAACAATGCCAGCTCAAACACTGGCTACTACCGCTACAGCGGCAACGGCATCTATCTGTACTCATCAAGCAATAATACGCTCATCAGGAACAATGCCAACTCGAACACCGGCACCTCTGGCAGCAACGGCATCTATCTGTACTCATCGAGAAACAACACGCTCATCGGGAACAATGCCAGCTCGAACACCGGCTACCGCCTCTACAGTGGCCACGGCATCTATCTGGACTATTCCAGCAATAATACGCTCATCGGGAACAATGCCAGCTTGAACACCGGCCCCGGTATCTCTCTTGACTCATCCAGCAACAACAGGATATACAACAATATTTTTAACAATACTAACAATGTTCAATTCTATGACCCAAATATTAATTCATGGAACACCACCCTGCAATTCAGCCCCAACATCATCGGTGGTCCAACCCTTGGCGGCAACTTCTGGGCTTATCCGAACGGCACAGGCTTCAGCCAGACCTGTTCTGATAATGATAAAGATGGGATATGTGATTCACCTTATACGCTTGATAGTAACAATATCGACTCCCTGCCGCTTGCATTGCATGCAGCGCCATCAGCTGGCGTTCCTGATATAAGCAGCTTCTCTCCAACGACTTCAACAGTGACAAATAATGTGGGTGAATCAAGAACATTCAGCATTACAACAAATCAGACCGTGAATGTAAGCTGGTTCATCAACGGAACGGAGGCATTAAACGAGATTGGCGTGACCACATCATCCTATACCAACTCCAGCGCAGCGTTGGGCACATGGAATGTAACTGCAATTGCAAGCAATGCAAAAGGCAGTGCCATGCAGACATGGGATTGGATAGTGACATCTGTTCCAACTACTAACTCTGTTCACAATATCAACAAGGGCACAGATTATACTTCAATCCAACCCGCTATCAACGATGCCAACCTCGGCGATGAGATACATGTAGACAGTGGCACTTATTTTGAGAATATAGTTGTAGATAAATCACTAACAATTCAAGGAGAGAGTAGAGATACTACCATTATTCATGCATTTAATTCAGACGAACCTGTCTTTAGGGTCACTGCTGATTATGTGAATATCAGTGGGTTCAAAGCAGAGGGGGCGACAAATTTTGGGTTAGCAAGTGGAGGTATAGCAGGTATCCAACTTTACCGTGGAAGTGATTATTCCAACATCTTAAACAACAATGTCACAAACAACAGTTTCGGGATTGTTCTCTGGGAATCAAAAAACAATAACATAAGTAACAATATTGCCAACTTAAATATATTTGATGGAATCAATCTATATTACTTTAGTAATAATAATACCCTATCTAACAATATTGCAGAATCAAATAAAGAACATGGAATTTCCCTCACAGTTAACAGTTACAGCAATATCTTATCTGGCAATATCGCTGGTTCAAACAAATATAGTGGCATCGCCTTTTATTATTCCAATGCTAATACATTATATAATAATATTGTCTCAAACAATATGGATGGAATATCCCTCTCCGTTTCCAATAGCAACATCATCTACAATAATTACTTCAACAACACCAACAATTTTCTCAGTTATATCAGTACCCCATTCTCCAATAACACATGGAACACCACAAAAACCCAAGGCACTAACATCATCGGTGGCTCATATCTTGGCGGCAACTTCTGGGCCAACCCGAATGGCACAGGCTTCAGCCAGACCTGTTCAGATAGTGATAAAGATGGGATATGCAACTCGCTTTATATACTTGATAGTAACAATACTGACCTCCTTCCGCTTGCGTCACCATCCCTTATCGCAGGCATTATCTCAGGATACAAGATCAACGATACCAACGGCAACGGAAAATGGGATGCAGGCGAAGCAGGAATTCAGGGCTGGAATATCACTCTAAAGAATGTCACAACAGGCAAAATAATAGCCAGTAACTTGACAGATAATAATGGGTTCTACATATTCGCAAACCTTGCAAATGGCATCTATAATGTAACTGAGGAAATCAGGACAGGATTTATTCCTACGAACGCCACTTTCAAACTGGTCAACGTAGCGGGTCAGAATGTTATGAACCTGAACTTCACGAATCAGCCTCCTGGGTCTAATCTTATCCAGAATCCGGGTTTTGAATCTGGAACATCTCCATGGCTATTCTATACGAACGGAACCGGAAAATTCACCGCAACGCCCCCGGGATATGAAGGATCAAAATCTGCAAACATTGTTCTATACACTGGTGGTACGAACATCCAGCTATACCAGAAAGGTATATCACTGGAACCAAAAACCCGGTATCGGTTAAGTTTTGCAGCATACTCGACGAGAGGACATGACCTGAAAGTAGCATTAATTAAACATATTTCACCGTATACTGTTTACGGTCTGTACCAGACCTTCAATCTTAGCGTGAGCTGGCAGGAATTCTCAACTGAATTTACCACATCTGGCTTCAGTGCTACGGTAAACGATGGACGATTAATGTTCTTCCTTGCACCGTATGCAAAAGCAGGGGATACATACTATATTGATTATGTCCGGCTGGAGAAAATCTAATGAGGAAATAAAGAAGTGCCGGATGGTCTCCAGCACTTTAATTTTTGATTGAGCTAAAACAATGTCATATAATTTTTACACAGTTCTCTTTTCTATTACTCATTATAAGATCAAGGGTTTCTTGCTGTTTGATACTCAAAGTGACAAAGATTTTGCTGCCACGCGTTTCGTTCCCTGCGCCTTGCAATTATACTATCAGTAAACTTACAGCACGTTATCGTAAGTTATATTTACCTCAAGGTCTTATGGAGGTCACTCCCCCTAATATAAAATTGAGAACTAACTACAATCTTAAAAGTTAATAACAATAATTCACAAAAGGGAAGAAACCGGGCTCGTGGTCTAGCTGGTTATGACGTCGCCTTGACATGGCGGAGATCCGGAGTTCGAATCTCCGCGGGCCCATATTAAAACATATTTTTCTGCTATTATCAGTTATCTTATGCTATTATCAGTTATCTTATCCTTATGATTGTTATGAAATTCATTGAAAAAGCATATATACTAAAATAACAATATAAATAGATAGCCATTCTTTCGAAGGAGGCTTTTAAAATATGGTTACAGATCTAAAAGAGTTTGCAAAAGCAGCAAAACCATCAGTTGCCGTCGTAGGCTTGGGTGGTGCAGGCTGTAATATTACTACATGGATTGCAGAAAAAGGTATTACAGGCGGACGGATAATTGCAGCAAATACCGATGTCAATCATCTTTACGTTCAAAAAGCTGATAAAGTGATATTACTCGGGGAGAAAATATGCAAGGGTCACGGCTGCGGTGGCTACCCGGAAATGGGTGCGCAGGCCACAAGAGAGAACATTGATGAACTAAGAACCGAACTTGATGGAACAAATCTTGTATTCCTGGTCGCCGGGTTGGGTGGCGGAACAGGAACCGGCGCAATACCGGTTGTTGCAGAACTAACCCGCTCCGTTAACGCACTTACCATCGGCTGTGTCACAATCCCATTTACAATTGAAATGTCAAGAAGGGAGAAAGCAAGAGAAGCAATAAAACTGCTTGCAGAATCCTGTGACTCTGTAGTAATTATTGATAACTCAAAATTAAGGGAAGTTGCAGGAAACCTGCCTTTAAAAGAAGCCCTTAATGTTGCCAATGCACTCGTTGGTGCATTCGTAAAGAATCTTACTGATACTATCACCCAGCCAAGCCTTGTGAACCTTGACTATGCGGACCTTCGCGCTGTAATGGAACGCGGCGGTATCTCTTCGATAGGTATTGGTGAGGGGGATGGTAACGAGAGAGTTATTAAAGCTGTTTCACAGGCCATCAGTACACCACTGCTTGACGTTACAAATATTTCCGATTGTTATGGTGTGCTTATCCATATTGTGGGAGGCGAAGACCTGACACTGGAAGAAGTTGCGGTCACAGGTGAATTGATAATGGATAAAGTGCCAAATACCAAGAGAATCATCTGGGGCGCAAAAGTAGATAACAGCCTTACAGGAAAAGTTCGTGTTATGGCAGTATTAACTGGTGTTCAAAGCCCGTTCATATCAGGCTCTGTGGAAGAAAAAGTCAAAGAGCCTGAACCAGAGCCAGTGCCTGAACCCGTGGCAAAGCCAGAGCCGCCAAAACCAAGGCCTGCACCAAGGATTGAGGCGCCAAGGCCACAGCCGAAGGTTGAAGAAGAAAAGAGCAGTAATTATGTCTGGTATGCAATAATACTATTAATAATACTGATCCTGGTCTGGTACTTGTTACAATAAACCATTTCCGGCTTATAACCGGAAATTCTTTTATATTTTTTTATCAGGTATGATAAAATTAACGGACTCGCCGCGATTCGAACGCGGGTCTGCGGGTTCGAAGCCCGCCAGGATATCCTGGCTACCCCACGAGTCCATGTGGCAACGGGTTTTATAGTTAATCCGGTAATTAAATGTTCTTGTATGGTAATAACCCTGCTCTCAGATTTCGGGGATGTATATCCGGCATCCATGAAAGGTGTAATACTCGGCATTGATCCTGGTGCAAACATTGTGGACATCACACATTCAATCCCCCGCCATGATATACGCGCCGCAGCACTCATATTAATGACTTCTGCGAGATACTTCCCGTCGGGGACTGTCCATATAGCAGTAGTAGACCCTGGTGTCGGGACAAAAAGGCGTGCAATTGCAATCAAGGCTATATCCCGGGACGATGATGGTAAAATCCATTATTTTATCGGGCCAGACAACGGTCTTCTTATTCCGGCTGCAAAGAGCATTGGAACGTTCGAAGTATATGAGATTTCAAATAAGACCTTATTTCAAAAAAACATATCCTGCACTTTTCATGGCAGGGACATCTTTGCACCGGCAGGCGCATATATTTCAAAAGGATCAAAAATTGAAGATGCAGGCAGATGTATCTTTGATTTTAAGGAACTTGATTTCGGGGAAGGGAAAAAAATGAATGGCTCCATCCATGGCAAAGTCATATATATAGACTCATTCGGGAATATTATCACGAATATCATGAATATCCCCGGGGAACCGGATTTTCGATCCGGGGATGAGTTATGGATCGGAGAAAGAAGGTTAACATTTGGCAGTTCATATGGATTTTGCAAAGAAGGCGACCCTCTGGTATTGATAGGCAGCCACGGGTTTCTTGAGATAGCAGTGAACATGGGGAATGCAGCGAAAATGTTCGGTATGAAGCAGGGAGATGAAGTAATAATTTCGACTTAAATTTATGTTTTTCGTGAATTTTTGGGGTAAGTTATAAATACTATTAGCTATTATTATCATTATCATAAGAATCATAGGGCAATATCAAGATTTTACGCTTTATGAACTTGCAAAAATCCAATCCAAAAGGTGGAAAATATGCTAAGAAAAAATGTCTCAATCAGCGATACCCATTTGAAAATGCTCGACCCATTGCTTAAGAAACACCAGGGTAATTTATCTGCAGCAATGAGAGATATTATTGATTTCACTGGATTTGTTACTGAAAATATGGGAAGCCTGGAGACTGCCAAAGATCTATTTAAAGAAAAAAATCACGCGATGGAACAGACACGGAACCGCATTTACGGAATAACAATTCCCCTGACAATGTTCAGGTGGCTTTTAAGTAACAGGAAAAGCAGTTTACCCCCTCTGAATGAAGCAATTCAATTGTTTTCACAACAAAATATCAATAGTTACGATATCAATACCCTTAACAAGGTAATAAATGAAGAGATTTCATTCCTCAACTGGCCTATTTCCGTGAATATAGGAAGCGAAAATAGCCAGATATCAATCCAGATAACGGGTATAGATCCTGAAATAAACAGTTTCTATGCAAAATTAATAACAATGTATCTCTCTAATAATAAGAATCCCCAGAAAATAAACAAACTGTTGAATTATCCGGCATCTATATATATGTTATTCGGAAGTGTTTCCACCCAGGAAGAGGCACTAAAATCTATGTATGAAGCTTTTGGGGAAAATGGCCGGAATAAAACACCCCCGGAAAACGATATGATTTTAATAGAAGCATTATCATAACTCCTATTTTTTTAGTCTGGTTATCCAATAAATAAAAGCAATAGTTATAAAAAAGAGCATTGCAACTAATATAATATTATAAGATACAGGGTTTTTAACAGTATCTTTTGTAATTTCGGCGGTCTTCTCTGGTGATGGGCTGGAAGTAACTGTTTGCACAGGTGTTGCCTGTGGGCGGTATATTACCTCAATACTTTTAGTAATATTATTCCCATTCATATCCCATGCAGTTATAGTGATATTATTAGTCCCTTCCCGGAGCCTGACCGTTTGATCCCATACCATTGTCCCGGAAAAATTTCCATTTACCAGGACTTCTTTAATACCATTTTTATCAGAAGCAGTACCTGAGATGTTAATTACCTGGCTTGAAAATATTTCGCCCTGCTTCGGACTGTCAATTATTATCTGTGGAGGAATGGTATCAGGAACTTTGAAAATATGCCATGTGTCACCCGATGCAGCATAGATGTAATCACCCGATGGATGGATTGCAATAGCAGCTCTATCTTTTATTTCATTTATAAAAAATGTGTCAGTATTATTTGGTGCATAAGGGTTGCTGACATTTAGCAGGTTATATTCGGATGTACCATCAGCCCTGGCAAGATAAATATCATTTCCTCGTATAGCTATATCATATACATTTTTCCCAAGGGAATGAAAGACTTCCTCTGGATTTCCCGGATCAGATACATCAACAATATAAAATCCGATTCTTTTTTCCGCACTTAAAAAAACATAATTCCCTGAAACTTCAATTGAGATCCCTGCCCATCCTTGAAGAGTTCCACTAATATTGGATTTTAATATGTAGAACATTCCGGCAAGTTCCGGATTTGCCTGATTGTTCAAATTAAAAATAAGTAATCCGGTATTTGTATCAGCTATATACATATATTTTTCAGTTACTGCAACATCATTTGCATTGTCCAGGTAGCTGATCTGTTGTAATTTTTTTGGATATTCAGGATCACTGATATTGAGTACATTAATCCAGCCCGGCCCCGATGCCATATAAAGACGCTCTCCCAGGATAGATATCCCATAAACCTTATCAAAATCTGTAATTTTATTAATTAGCCCTGGCTTTTCAGGATTACTTACGTTATATACCAGGAGAGAGTTTCCATCAGCAATGAACATGTAATCATTATAGAATTCGGCACCGTAGGGTTCGGATGTTGTGAAAGTGCCAACCTCTATCAGGTTTTTCAGGGGTTCACATTGCGCCGGACCAGCGATTAAACCCAATACCAGAATAAATAAAATAAAGCTTCTGATCAAAACTCTCACAATTATGTTATAGAGGCCCTTAATATTTATATTTTTCCGGAATTTACCGCTGCCGGTAATGGAGAGCAATTTTGGGGGAAATCTATATATAGTTAAAAATGAATTTATATGATTAGGTATGATTATAAATAGTTAAAGATGTGAATAAATAGTTTAACATCAGGTGATATCGTGAAAAAAACATTAATTTATATACTATTCGTTTTAGCCGTCCTTTTATCAGGATGCGTATCGACAGTAGCTCCAGTTGACCCATCGGACATAACAGTAAGTGTTGCTCCTATCCAGATAAAAGAGTTCCAGGAAAAAGAAATATCAGTGAATGTTATGAACAATGCTACGTCACCGATCGATTCTGTTTCTGTAAAGTCACTTGAGCCTTTCACAGTTCTCTCTGGCGGAAATGTAAATATCCCTGCGAGGGATGATCAGCCGTCCCCTGTCCTCTTATCTGCAAAAATCCAGGCGCCAGGTTTCAAAGATGTTGTAAATACATCTACGCTTACAATTTCCTACCAGTCAGGAAAGGATTCAAAAGGAAATCTCATAACTAATACGAAATCAGTTCCTGTGAATACTGTAGTTCTTCCTGATGCAAAACTTCAGTTCGTCGGCTTTGTTAAGGACATTAACAGCATATCAGAGGCTGAAGTTACTTCATGGGAAGCAAATAAAGGAGATAACCTGACTATAACCTTTTCAATTAAGAATGATGGCAGGTCAGTAATAGATGAGAATACCCTGAAAGTAGTCGCGGATGTTGATAATAAGAGAATGGGAACAAATAATTCAATCACAATCGGGAATGCAATGGCAAAAGGAGGAACATCCAATACACTACCACTTCAAATCCAGGTATTGAAAAATGCACCCAATGGGGAGACAGATGTATTTGTTACTCTTATGATGGGTGATAAAATCATTGATTCAAAGACAATAAAACTCAAGGTAAGACTATAAGATATGAAATTGAAGGTTTTTTTAATTTTTATTCTTATTCTTATTGCGGTAGCCCTTAGCGGGTGCATGAGGGAATACGGTAACGTCTATATAATTTCAACTGATGTTATGTATTCACAGGGAGAAGACGGAACAAAACTCACTGTGACCCCGTATATCAGGAATGACCAGGATACCGATACCGGTTCACTTACAGTGAAAATAAAAATAAGGGAACCTTCAACAAATTTAATAGTTGCAGAAAAAGATTCGGACATAGGTTATATTAAAAGTCAGTCTTCTTCGTCCAACAGCATATCACTCAATGTTCCGAATCCGGGCGAATATGCAGTTGCAGTTCAGGTATTTGAAGGAAGCAAGCTTTTAACTCCTGAACATGTTGCTCCAGTTGTTGTCAAGGCAAAACCTGCACCAGGTGAGCCATCTGATATCAAACTTATTGATATGAATATTGTCGTAACAAAACTTCTAAATGACGCGTCAATGGCTGTAGTGGAGGTTTCACCCGGATTATATAATCAGGGAGGAGATTCAAACCCATTGACCCTTGAAGTGACAGCCCAGGTAGACCCTTACAATACATATATCCAGAGTGATACGATAAACATAATAAAAAGCGAGGGCAGATCCAGGGGCAAGGTAACATTCACCATTCCCAGGAATAAGGAATATAGTTTTTCCGTTAAAGTCCTGGAAAACGGAAGAACTGTTGCTCAGGCTAACCTGGCTGACAAAATAAAACTGAATACGTTGAAATATAACGAACCGGTAACCGATGTTCTTGTGGAAGAAGGGAAACCAAAACCTGTACAAACGCCCCAAGAACCCGGGTTCCTCGCTGCTTCTGCACTGATCGGTGTATTGCTTGTATATCAAATAATTATCCGGCGCAGGAGATGAAATAAAATGGAAGGGGAACAAAAGGAACAAAAACGTGAAGAACAGATAGAAGATAACAGTTTCAAAAAGCTGATCAACATTGCAGTGGTTATCATGCTGGTGGGACTGATCTTTATAGCAATTTATACATTTTTTTTCAATATGCAGGAAGCAATTTCCACGTTATTTGATTATCGTTATGTAGCCCTGATCAGATCGATTTTCAGCCTCGTAGTGATCGGTATCGGGGTCTATCTTGTGAAAATGTTCCTGTCCCGATAATCGAAACCTATTTCTATGGTTAAACATATTGTGAGCGTCGCTGACAAAGGTTTGATATACGATGTCGGCAATTAGCACCTGTGTGCCCAGATAGCTCAGCCTGGGAGAGCGCTGCGCTGAAGACGCAGATGTCCCCGGTTCAAGTCCGGGTCTGGGCATTCAATTACCTTGAAAGAGATATCGAATGCCTTTTTATTTCTCAACGGATAAAAGAAAGTCATTTCTTAACCTTTTTATGTATCGATCACTTCTTCCTGAATATCTTTTCCATTTATTCTAATACTTGGAGAACCTAAAAATTCAAATTTCTCCGCCTTTTCATCAGAATCAATTAGAATTTCCTCTTCTCCGGCTTCAACTCCAAGTTCTTCAAGGTTCAGTGATAGATAAAGATAGTTCAGTGGAGCATCTTGCGTTTCCAGTATTACACTTCCAAAAAGCAGGTTGATGCCGGTCATAGGACTCATGGATCCCTTGCCAGCGGTATGAGTGCAATTTTATTGTTATTATACATAGCGGACCGATCCTTTTATAGATAGTTCGTCATAATTACTCTTAAAGATGCCGAGGAAACAAGACAACTGGAGATCGGTGCTGAATGCGGATCCCACAGACTGGCTGCTGGAAAAAGATGATCCCTCTGTCAGATATTTTGCCCTGGCCAACCTCCTTGAGGTGCCTGAAGACAGTGTGGAAGTGAGGCAGGCAAAAGCTGAAATCATGGAAACAGGTGTGGTTCCCCGGATATTATCCCTTCAGGAGGATGGGGGTTATTGGGGAAAGCCACAGGATTTCTATGAGCACTCAAAATACAAGGGAACCGTGTGGCAGTTCATCATCCTTGCTGAACTAGCCGCAGACGGGAACGATGAGCGCATAAGGAAAGCCTGCGAGTTCATCCTCCAGTATTCACAGGACAGGGAAAGCGGCGGATTCTCGTATCTGGGCGGAAAAGACGGAGGCGAGCACGCCAATGTAGTGCCCTGCCTGACCGGGAACATGGTCTGGTGCCTGCTGAGGTTCGGATGTCTTGAGGATAGAAGAGTTCAGCAGGGGATAGACTGGATCGTCAAATATACGCGGTTTGACGATCGGATCAGGGAGGCACCAAAAGGCTGGCCTTATGAAAAAAGGCAGCGCTGCTGGAGAAGGCATAGCTGCCACATGGGTGTTGTAAAGGCGCTGAAGGCGCTGGCCGGGATCCCTTCTGGTAGAAGATCTTCCGATATAAAAGAAACAATGGGAAAAGGTGCAGAATACCTGCTCAAACACCACATCTTCAAAAGAAGCCATAACATTCAACGCGTATCTATCCCTGCATGGCTTGAGTTCGGTTTTCCCCTGATGTACAACACCGATGTTCTGGAAGTACTGGGGATACTAACAAAACTGGGATGCAGGGACAGGAGGATGCAGGAAGCCGTGGGGCTTATACTTTCCAAGCAGGATGAAAAGGGCAGATGGAAGCTTGAAAGCACTTTCAATGGGCGCTTTCTTGTTAATATAGAACAGAAAGGAAAGCCGAGTAAATGGATTACATTACATGCTCTCATGGCTTTAAAAAGGATCTATGCAGTGTAAAATTGAAATATTTATATAGCCGTGGTGGAAAATATCCATCTATGTCATACAAACCCTATAAACCCGGGAAAGCTCTTTTGTATTCAGTGCTGATCTGGCTCATCGGATTCTTCTGGGGAACACTTGTGTTCATGACGCCGGCGTTAATGGACCTGCAGAGCATTCCGTATATTTCGAAATATCCTGCGATCAGCTTCCCGCTCATAGCGGCATATTTTATTATAGGCTGCCTTCTTGCCAGAGACTATCTTGGGGGTACGGATAAGAAGGCAGCAGAAGGTTTGAGATTTGGTGTCTTAATCTTTCTTGTCAACTTCATCCTGGATGTCCTGATATATTTCATCCTCTTCAATAGCAAGGATTACTTTGCTTACTTCTCAATCTGGTTCTCCTATATTATGTTTATAGCTTATCCATGGCTTATCGGGCTGTGGTTTGAGAGAAAGAAGGGAACCCAAAGATGATCTTCAAGTACCCCGAGATCGGCGTCTGCGGGCTTTCGTGCAGGCTGTGCCCCAGGTACCAGAGCGAGGGAGAAAGCAGGTGCTTCGGGTGCAAGACAGAATCCAGGATGGGCGCAGGGGCAATGGATATTAAAGGCAGATCGAAAAAACTCCACTCTATTCTCGATAAGATCGCAGCGCAGAGAGGATATAATTTGAAACTGAGAAAATGAACAGCATGAACATGGACAGGATCAACCGGTTCGTCCTAAAGAAACAGCACCTCGCAGATGATTCGAAGATCGATGATATTGTGCAGGTAGTCAGAGATATCGGGGGTCTCCATGCACAGGTCCCTCAAACACCTTACTTATCCTTTTTGCACGGGCCAGAAATTTTACAAAAGAAGATCTGGATTCAGAACTCTACAGTAAAAAGAATCTCGGCAGGATAAAGTGCATACGAAGCACCCTGTATATCCTCCCGAAAGATATGATCCCGGAAGAATTTGCTGCAACACGGAAAATGGTTAACTCATCTTCCGGAAGTTATGCTAAACGATTCGGGATTACCAGGGAAAAATATGAAAAAATATCCCGAAAAATAGTTGATGTTGTTCATGGCAGGGGATTGACAACAAAGGAAATAATAAAAGAACTGGGAAAAGGATCGTAAAAAAGTATCTTGCGTCCTTCGCGCCTGCATTTGAAAATGATATTGCATGGTGGACGGGATTTCCAAAAGGGGAGGTAAGAAAGATACTGGAAGAACTCGATAGCAGCATAATCCGAATTGAGGTCCCGGATTCGGACGGAACTTACATAATGCTGTGCTCTGATAAAGAACAGATGAAGGCAACAGGGCTTCCGAAAAAGAAAAACGTGAACCTGCTGCCAGTCCTGGACCCGTACATAATGGGCTATAAGGAAAGGGAAAGGTATCTTGACCCTGAGTACTATGACAATGTCTTTGATTTCAATGGAAATGCCGCACCAACGATATTGACCGATGGGAGGGTAGTCGGGGTCTGGGATTTTATGGATGATGCAAAACCGCTTGTCAGGGTATTTTTCTTTGAGGGTGTCAAAAGGGATGCGTTGAAGGAGATACATGTGAAGGCTCTGGGGATGGGGAAGTTCATATCAGGTAAAGAGGTGCAGATAAAAAAATGCGATTCCATGGTTCCCCTGACGCGCAGGACCGCAGGAGGGTATATGTCGCCTCTGAAGGAGTGATATTGTCTTTAATCTATTTCTGTTTAAGTCAGTTCAAGAGAGTCAGGTCCCTCTGGCATCCTTCAGTACACAAGTTCGCCAGTTATGCGTGGAACATTTATATCCATCCAAAACGTACTTAATTCGTGTATTCAAAGGATAAGAGGGCAATAGGTTACGCTATGGGAACGGATCCCAAATACATTTTCGTTCATATGTTACTACTTCTCACTGGTTCCATTTACATGAAACCCATGCTAAAGATAAAAAAAATGACCGCCTCCGGAATCATATTCTTTTCTGGAATGCTGTTGTTCATAGTATTTTTGAGAAAGAAGTGAGACGATGAATAAGTACACCAGGATCTTATTTGCATTGATTCTTCTGGGTGATCTGGTAAACTCATCCAGGACCGCCCTTGCAGAATCGAGGGAACCATTCCCTGATGAGGAATGGAACAGGACTTACAGCGTTGGAGAAATATACGAAACTCAGTGTATCCAGAAGACCTCTGAGGGTGGGTACATTATTATTGGTACTTTGAGTAAATCTTCAAATGATGGAAGGCATCCTGAAGATTACCTTCTGGTAAAAACCGACCCAACGGGTAAAGAGCAGTGGAGAAGGAAATTCATAGAAGAGGACGAATCCCGGGCGGGTTATGCGATGAATATCATGCAGACCACTGACCTTGGATACCTCATTGCCGGGAGCACAGCAAATTTCACAACTGGCTCTTTGAATATCTGGATCAGTAAGTTAGACGCAGAAGGAAAGGAAGAATGGAAAAAGAACTTACAGGAAAATAGATCGGCCAGGCAGTTTTTCGGAGGGAATAAGATCATGGATCGTTATGATGAGACTTACAGATCTGTTAGGGAAGCCCCTGATGGCGGCTTCCTGATTCTTGGAAAGACCGATAATTGCCAGAATTGCTCGATTCAAATGGAGCGCCCCATGGATATCTGGCTTGTGAAGACTGATCTGAATGGCAATGAGGAATGGAACAGGACCCTTGGGAGAACAGACCATTCTGCTTATTCTTTCATAATGACACCTGATGGGGGATTAGTCCTTGCAGGCGTGTATGGTCCTGATACTACATGGTTTGAAAAATCAGACCAGAATGGAAATGAATTGTGGAACAGGACATACGAAGGAATAGGGGGTGGATCGGTCGTTGTCCAGAGGGCATCCGATGGCGGCTATGCGGTAGCGATCGCAGGCACTTCGGAATCGCAAATAAGGCTTATAAAGACCGATACGAATGGATTCAAACAATGGGAAAAGACATATATGGATACTTCATTCCATGATTTCCAGCATACACAGGATGGCGGCTTTCTTTTGTGGCGATCGGCATGGGCTGACAACAGGCTGCTGAAAATAGACCGGGACGGCAATGAGCAGTGGAGAAAAAATCTGGATGATCTTGCTGTTTCATATGTGGAACAAACAAGGGAAGGGGATTACCTGCTTGCAGCAACAAAATTCTCAGAGGATGTAATTCTGGGCTACACCGTTAGAAAACTTGACTATACTGGAAATAAACTATGGGAGAAAATATTTGGAAATGAATTTTTCGGATCACCCCCTGTAGGGAAAAAAACGATTGCACAGACCGATGATGGATATGTCTTAATGGGAAGCGGAAGCAACAGCCTCAATATAAAGTTGAAAAAATTCAAGAACAGGGATATTCCATTTGCTGTATTCACATATGAACCTGAATATCCCGGAGTGAACCAGACTGTAACATTTGATGCTTCGGTGAGCAATGACCCTAAAGGGAATATTACTAATTACAGATGGGATTTCGGAGACGGGAACACAACAATCACAAGCGCCAAGAAAATTTCTCATTCATACAACAGGATCGGGGAAATGACAGTGAGACTGACCGTAATTAATAACAGCGGGGGAGTGAACTCCACATGGAAAAAAGTGTTTGTCCAGAAATTGGCTGCGCCTTTTGAGATATTGAATGTGTCTTTCGGGAATTATTCCGACGCAAAATATGCGGAAGAGACTTCTGATGGGGGATTTATCATTGCGGGGAGGAACGACTCGATCTATGAAGGATGGCTTGTAAAGACTGATCCGGATGGAAAAGAGGAGTGGAACTGGACATTTAACGGAAATGAATTAAAATCCGTAATCCAGACAGAGGATGGAGGTTTCATGGCTGCCGGGGACAACATGTCAGATATCAAGCTTGTTAAAATAGATCAAAAAGGGAAGGAGCAGTGGTACAGGACATTCAAAGATAAATTAATTGGACCAAATCTGGGATTTGGGCTGGTATTCGGAGAAAACGGCACTGTCGCACAGACGCATGAAGGCGGTTATGTCGTGGCCGGGATCAATAAATGGGCCGCTGGTGATAATATGGACGCCTGGCTTGCGAAAACCGATCCAGAAGGAAACTATAGCTGGAGCAGGATATTAAAAGGTAACAGGACAGGGCAAAATATTTTATCAAGTGTTCAAGAGACCTCTGACGGAGGTTACATTGTGACCGGGACATGGTGGAATCCGTATGGTGGTCTTGATCCTGATGCAATTCTTATAAAAACCGATCAAAAAGGTAATGAAAAGTGGGCATGTACGCGAATTATATCTCTCAATGATCATGCCGGCCCAGGTCTTCAAACTTCAGATGGAGGTTTTGTAATGATGGGTACTTCAAGCTACCTGAATCAGTCCAATTGGACTTCTTACTGGACAAATTACACAGGTCCACAGTGGAACACAGATATATGGCTCATGAAAACCGATGCGAAGGGAAATGAACAGTGGAGAAAGGGCAACAGAGTAAAGGGCCTGGCATATGAAGCATCTTTATCCGCGACAGAGGATGGCGGTTACATCTATTCTGTAATGGTGCAAGAACGTCCTGAGAATGATTATGAGAAGACTGATGTCTACCGCGAAATCTACAGTGCAAAGTTCGTTAAACTAGATTCTGATGGGAACATTGAGTGGCAGAAAAGAGACGAGGGATATTCTATCAAACCAACCTCGGACGGTGGTTATGTGACTGCGAGGGGATCATCGCTTGTCAAATTCGGATGGGTCAAGTCTGAAGGTTCGTTGGGTGAAATAATACCAGACGAAACATCAGCGAACCCGAATGAAACTCCAATTGCAATCCCAACCAGATCCTCCCCTGAAAAAGCGGCAGGATTTGAGGCAGTTCTGTCAATAACAATGCTTCTGGCTGTATATACAGCCAGGCGGAAGAGTAGGTAAACAGAAGGAGAATACTTTGTGCGGGGTCAAGGGTTAGAGATCGCCAAATGCCTTCAGGCTTGGGCTGAAACGTACCCCCTGGAATAGATTAGTTTCATCCCACTCTATCATAAGCGATATATAATCTAAAAATAATGTCGATACGGCATGAAAAAGACATATCAATTCAGAATATGCCCTAATATGAATCAGGAGGTTATTTTGAATAGAACGCTTGGAACATGCAGGTATCTCTATAATAATGCTCTCGCAGAACGAAAGAAACAAGCAGAGCT
>VEPM01000031.1 GCA_012026795.1 Candidatus Methanoperedens sp. | reverse complement strand
AGATGTGTTTAATAGACAGCTACTATTATTTTAGAGATAATTAGTTCATAAATTATATCCGGCTTCCAAAATAGATTTGGTTTGTTATATTCATCAATATTCACATAAAATTCACCGATTTTTTTATTATTAAGTATAAGATTTGCATTTGACATATCATCTTCAAGTTTGAGTTTAATGGATTTGTTGTCCTTGGATATACTCAGAGTATTTTCATCTTCTTTTTTTAATTCTTCAATTGTCCATTCAAATTTCAATTTTTTTTTTAGAAAAGCTCGAAATTCATTACTGTTTGGAATATCTTCCCATTTAAAATGATTTCGAAAATATTTTATTACTATTAATTTCCTTATGGCTTCATTGAAGAAAATCCATGAAAAAAATAAAGCTATTATTCCGAATGGAAAACCATAATGAATCCAGAGTATTGCTGCAAGTGCAAGAGGTAAAAACAATATAGATTTCAAAATATTGTCAATTGTTTCCAAGGAAAAGCCAGATATCATAGATAACAAGCTTCTGGCATAAGGTGTCCCTATATAAATTGTCGCAGCTATTAATATGATAGATTCTAAAAATAAGATTTCTGCACTGGATGTCGTTTGTTCTAACACAATATGCCAAGTTTCAAAAATAGAATTATTGCCATCATTCACTTTTAAACTTATGATTTCTTTTTTACTCTCACAACAATTATAATCTGGATAGAAATTAAAATAAGTTCTATTGGAATCATTTTTACTTAATGATTCCCATTTATAAGTGAGGTTATCCCCTTCAGGATCACTAGCATTCACGGAAAAATTTTCGAATATAACATTGGATTTGGATAAATTTAAATATCTTTCATATATATTAAAAGTATTATTTTCGTTTTTTACTTTCAAATTGTAGATTTTTCCATCATCAATTATTAGGTTTGCTTTTTCTTTATCGAGGGTGATGTTTACTGATTCTTTCTTCTTAAAGACGCGGATTGTATTATTATTTTTGATGAATTCTGCATTTTCTACCCATTGAATACTAAGATTATCCTTAAGATAATTAATAAGGCTATTATTATCATTTTTATATACATTATCCCATGTGAATAAAAATCTTAGTTCAGCTTTAGGACTTAAATTATTGATAATGGGCGGACCATTTTTATCTATCACTTTAAAAATACGTTCCTTAGAATCGCTCAAACTACCATCGCTTACGGTCACATATAAAGTTTTTTTCCCTTCGTCATGATATTTTGGATAATATGTACAACTGACATTCCCACATTTCTGATTAATTTCACTTATTCTCCAAGTATAACTAAGATTATCGCTCTCATTAGGATCAGATGCAGTTATCGAAAAAGTGATATTTTCACCCTCCTCCACTTCCCAGTTATTATCAGAGGTGATGTTTGTAATTTTTGGAGGTCTATTAACGCCTTCCACTTTGATAAACCATTTCCAGGAAATGTCTGTTTTTCCGTCACTCACTATCACCTCGATTATATTCATACCCTTTTCATAATATTCCGACTCTGGAGCGGGCTTAAATTCAAAAAATTCCATATTAGATTTAAAATTCCCATTTAGAGTCCACGAATATGTAAGTCTATTTATCTCTCCAAGGTCAGGGTCTGAAGCGTGTATAGAGAATGGCAAAGATTCTCCTTCTTTTATTTGCAGTATCATTCCGCTGGGGTCATATTGATCAATTACCGGTGGTCGATTCACATTTATCACATCGATAATCCATTTTCTAGAAATAACCTTATTGCCTTCATATATCCGTAATTCTAACTCTTTATTACTATCTCCTTCAGTAAAATCCGGATTATATTCATATTCTGAAGCCCAACTATCATTTTCTGATTTACTTAATTTTGTATCCAGTAACCACACATATAATACTGAATTATTGCGAGGAAATGAGGGTTTGACAAGAAATCTCAGATTTTTCCCTTCCTCTATACTTACCATAGAACTTTCCGGTATGAATGTATAATTTATATATGAATTTATTTCATTGGACGAACTAGCGGGAGGAAATATTAGCATTGAGGCGACTATTAATAAACTAATAAAGAAAAAAATCCTTCGAAGTATATTACTCATCGCAAATACCACCATATCCTTTTATTCTGTTTTATTGATAATATTGTGAATAACTGATTTGCAAGGAAAGTATTTAAAGATACCCGGCAAACCTAGTATCAGGTGAAACTATGGCTAGGTCATTTATTGGAATAGGGCAGTGTGGCAGTGCAATACTGGATGCGATATTTGAAGAAAAAAATATGTTCCAGATAGCGGAACCTATTGTTATAAACTCAGATGTCAATGACCTAAAGAAGCTTAAGAATATTGGAAACCAGTATTGGTTAGGTATTTCCAAGGAAAAAGGATTTATTGAAGGCAAAACAACGGGTTTTGGAGAACACGTAACAGGTGGGTTTGGAAATTATCCTGAAAATGCAGAAAAGATCATAAAGCCGAATTATGAAAAATTAAAAGAAGTTCTCAAAAATCGTATAGAAAAGACCACTCCTAAAAGTAAGAACGAAAATAAACCAGGGATCCCTTTTGCGCTTCTTTGTGTCGGAACAGGAGGAGGTACTGGAAGCGGTACTGCCCCTTTTGTTGCCAGAGCCATAAAAGAACTGTATAATATCCCCATTATTGTTATTGCAGTAATCCCTGCAAGTGGAGAAGGCAAAGAAGGCATGCATCTCTCCTGGAATTCATGGAGATGCATAAAAAAACTTTCCGAACATGTGAATAGTTTTATCCTTGTTGACAATGAAAAACTTTCGCATAAAAGAAGCATAGAATCTTTTTTTCCTAAATACAATAAATATATTGCTCGCTGCCTTACAGATCTGATAGCCGGATTAATGATCGAGAAAATTGACCTTTCAAAGCTAAATTTCGGAAGAGAATTAAAGGACATAGATTTCATGGATATGGTATCTACTACATCTTTTCAATCAAACGGAAAAAATAATCCAGGATTTGCTGTGATAGGAAGAGCCAGCAGGCAGATGAGAACTCTGTTTTACTATATGCCCATAATTTCAAAATTACCAAAAGGATACAAGAGTATAGAACCTAAGGAAATGCTAGATGAAGCTATCGAAAGCCTGAGTATGGAAATTGAAAAATCAGAACTTGCAAATGCCAGGAAAAATCTTGTGAATCTAAGGGTACCGAATTATTATCTACAAAAAGAGGAATATCTGGATACCTCAAATATAAAGAAATATATGGAACAGTACAGCAGGGAAGGATGGAGAATACTTGGAATATCAAGAACAAAAAGAGACCTTGTATCTTTGACTGTCCTATTCACATTCCTGCCTGATGAACTGAACAGACTGTTAGAAATCGAGGAAACTGCCCGAAAATACGAAACAGAAAAAGGGATGGCTACATATCAGGAACTTTAACCAAGACTTTTAAGATCATACAGGTATTTCTGAAAATTCTCATATTCAATCCTGTAATAACTCATAAGATCTTCTTGGGAATTTTGTTGGATCTGACCAACCATATCTTTTTCTAATGTACTGGGATTTTCCATATAAGCCCTGAAAGTTTCATTGAGTTCCTTAAGCCTTGGAATTTCAGGAGAAATAAGCAATGCCGTTACGCTCACATTCTGCATAGCCTTCCCACGAATAAAAATAACATCTATCGCTGACCCTTTGCCCCTGAACAATTCGCTGCTGATATAATCAGCCACATCGGATTCTGATACAGGACAAACTTCTTTATCTGGTAGAGAGGCTAATATTAAAATTCGTTTTGATGTATCAGGCAAACATTTCGCCGCGCAATTCTCTCTTATTGTCCGAAGGACTATCCATTTCAAACTTATTCTTCTTAATTTTTCCACAGGTTCTTCCCTGAAGCAAGGCACAATTAGCGAACCGTTGTTTCCAAATCGGAAGTTTCTTTTAATGTCAGATCCTTCCCAGCGTTTAGGAGTTATGATTAACTGTGGACTGGAGCAAGCATTCATCCACATCCAGATATTTCCTAAAAGTTCATTTATACTATTCTGGACAGTTTTTATATCAGATTTTAATTTATCTTGCATAAATTCATTGTCTGCAATAATAATTCCATCGCAAAGTCTGCTGTATCTGGATATATTGATTGCAGAATTCATATCCCTCCAGTTCCCTCCTTCTTTTTTGAAAGGAAGTACTATGGTCGCAGTGAAGAGTTTACGTGATGAGTCTTCTGCGTTCTTATACAAATATTCCAGAAAAACTGGCCCTGCTCCGCTTCCTGTTCCTCCTCCTGCACTATTAAAGATATTGAAACATTCACAATATTTTATTGGTAAATTAAGAAAGTCCAAATATTGTTTATTTTCACCTTCTTTTTGTTGGAAGAATTTCTTGGCGATCTCTGAAGAAGTTATCCATGCTCCTCCAACTCCTGATAGTAATTTTGAAGAAAGCGCAAAAAGATTTAAAGGTTTAATTTTTTCATCGAATTTTCCAGGATTTATTGCTTCGGTGGGGATGCCCTTGCGCTTTATATCTTGGATTATTCTTAAACTATCCTCAGTATCAGTTACGAAAAAATCAAAATTTTTAATTAGATATTTGTATCGCATACTACTGAGTTGGTAATACATCTGTATGGTGATATTCCTTCCACATTCCCCGATTCCTATTACCAACATGTTCATTTCAGATCACAAACATTCCTTTCTTGAGCCTGCCATATATCAGCTTTGCCATTCTTTTTTTAATTTCAATTGATTTTCCTTCATTATCTCTGCCAATACAATATTTTAATTCAGTAACAATGCAATCCGCCATTCCATTAAGAATATCATAATAAGTAATATCTGCCCTTGACGGCATATATTCTTTTATTTCGCTTGTAAAAAGATCAAGTGATTCTTCACTCAAGTAGTGTTTAGCATATTTCTCAAGGGAGATAAATCTATTGTTTAAGCCTGATATCTCATTATCCAATGCATTGATCCTTTCCATTTCGGGTTTTTCTGGATCATCCATTCTGATCTTAACTTGATATAATTTATTTTTTTCATCATCAATAATATTATTCCAGATAATTTTTAATTCTCCAAAATCTTCTTTCCTTGAGGTTATATTTTCTATAGTTTTAAGAATTTGTTCTATGGATTTAATTTTTTCATTAATATTTTCATATATATGAACAAATATTTCATGTTCACCGGATTTAAAATATTTAAAGACAATGCTTCTATCCTTTATATCACATATCTCTTCTATTTCGTTCTCAGTTTTAATATTTTTAACCACAAGATGTTGAATTATCCGTATATAGTCATCATCGTTCTGGACCATGATGTATCTTTCAACTTCCGAGGATAATTGATCTATAGAGGCAAAAATTTCTTTTATTGGCATGCCCACATATATATTATTTCGAATTTTTTCCACTTCGTTCTCAAAAAATTGTTTTTCTTTTTCAAGAGTAATGATAAGAATTCTATTATTTAGATTTTGAAGCTTTTTGAATGCTATTTTTTTATCCTCTGGAAAAAACAACCCATATGTTCTTTTCAGGATATTCATTATTTCTTGCATTGTCCTCAGTTTAGCTTTAAGAACAATATAATTTTTTGGGTAAACTTTATTATATCTTGAATAGACTTAATAAGTGTATTATGTTATCGAAGTTGTTAAGGATAATATTTGGGTTGTTATTGATATTGCCAACCCATGCGCAGGGAAATGTTTCAGTAGAAGAAATTGGCACTGAACCAACTGTATTGATTGATGGTATTAATGCACATTTTTATGCAAAGCTGAATAACAGTCTTTATACACAGACAGAAGTAACACTTCAATTCCTGCTTGATTCAAAAAATGTTAGCGTTATTAAAAACGTAATAATTGAACCACGAAAGTCTAAGAAAATAACATCTGAAGGTGGAACGAGTATTTCTTCCGGGAACAGGGAAATATCGGTCATAGTTTACGAAAATAGTTTGGAAGTAGCTAAAAAATCAGTTGAAATAAGTGTCTCAAAACAGCAGCCAATCCGCGAAGAAGGAACAAATTATACTGTTTTTTGGGTACTTGCTGTATTGGGTGGAATCATAATTTTGATTTTCATAATATATAGTAATATTAAAAACAGAAGCTTTGGAAATGAAAATGGATTCAAATATGGAAATAGAAATCTTGGTTCATTGGAAAGAGTGTCTGATCCGGGTTCTAAGATACAATATCCTGGCACTTCTCTGAAAGAAAATATAGCAAAAAAAGAAGAAATGAGCATTTCTTCAAATGATGAAATCGCCAAAACATCAGTTCTTCATTTAAATGATCCTCATCCGAAAAAAAATGCCATTATTGGATATTTGAGAAGCACTTCAGAGGAACTCAGGAAGGAAAAAGAATATGAATTTATTTCTGATTTTCTTGAAAACATTGCTTCAACTATGAGAGATGAAGGTTCTAATGATAATGAATCCGGAGATTTAGACTTGATAAAGAAAGGAACAAAGGCCCTTATTTCAAATATTAAAGCAAAGGAACCAAGAATTGCTGATAAAATTCATATTACACTGGAACTGGAAAAGATGAAAAATGAGGTAGATAGTAAAAGGCAATTTTTTGATATTTATATACCTTATTTCTTGTTATTATTGGCTGAGAAAAAATTGAATGATAACAAAACAGAAGTAGCAGAAGGGCTTATTTATGCTGCTAAAGATCTTCTATATAAAGAAGAAGTAATTGATAGATTAAGAAAATTACGTGAGATCGGATTATGACATGATCATGACATTTTTGAAAGAAAGAACGATATATTTATAATCTTTAAAGATTATTGAATTCCAGAGTGATTATGGTATTCGGTGATTAAAAAATGATTGAGATATTAATTTTTTGGTTAATTGCAGGGATTTTGTTATTAATTCTTTCGAGTCTATTATATTATTACAACACCCTTGGTCTTATTGGCTTTTCTGGAATTCTATTGCTCGGAATAGTTATTTCAATTTTAAGTGCGTATTATTTCTGGGATAGTAAAAGAAAACCAATGGGAAAGCCAAACCCTGATTCATTGAAAAATATATTCACAATATTATTGATAATCAGTGTACTTATGTTCATTCTTGGTGGTCTTGGATATTTGCTCAATGAATTTAAAGTATATGTATTTGAAGCCGATATCCAGAGTAATCTGATATATTTCATAATAGTTGGATCGCTTACTACGATATGCCTTATTTTGTCCTGGATTTATGTTGAAAGAAACCTTCCGAATGCAATTTCAATTGAATTAATTAAACAGCAACACAATCTGGATCGATTAAAGAATGAATCTGAAGAAATCGGGAGGGATATGAAATCCAGGGATAAAGATGTGAAAGATTCACTTGTTGATGCTGCAAAAATCTCAGAGAAAAATAGGATAGAAATGACCAGGAGATGAGCAATTAATGGATACTGTTTTTTCAGAGGAAACCGTAAACCGGATCATGATCGGTCTTGGTGGGCAGGGCTGCAGGATAGTTGATATGATGGCCAATTACCTGGATACACACGGAGGAATTCCAAAAAATGAGGCTTTTATTTTTATAGACAGTAATGATTCTGACCTTTCCGGCCTTTGCCGTAATATTAAAACATTGCAATCCACTATATACAAAAAATCTCTTCCAATGCCTTCAGGAAATATTTTTACAGCAAAGAATCCATGGTTTCCTGAAAAATATATGGCACTCGTTGGTGGTATCGGTGCAGGACAGCGGCGGGTGTTCGGTAAAGCCCTGTATTCAATACACAGGGATGGGATCGGGGAGATCATAAACAAAGCCGCACAGGATCTTGTTTCAAAAACAGATAAGAACGGATTTGTTGTTATCATTGTAAGTTCATTAGGAGGAGGAACCGGTTCAAGCATAATCACGGATCTATCAATAGATATCAAGAATTGGCTTCAGACAAATTATAAAGATCCGATAATACTGGGATTTGGAATTCTTCCTTCGATGGATGAAGAGAAAATAACTATTGGAAATTCAATGGCTACCTTGAAAGAGCTGCATTTCATTATGTCCCAGAAAGAAAGAAAGGACAAATACATTAATCCTTTTAAACTGTTCATACTGACCGGGAGAAAAGTATCAGGAGCAAAAGATGATGACTCTCTCAGGGAAATTGCACTCAGGTTCTTTATTGATCTTGGATTCGTGCCCGGGAAAAAGAAGAATACAGAAGATAAATGGTTCGACCTTAACGACCTGATGACCGCTGTTGCACCTCTAACGAGTTCATTCTCGACCATAGGCTACCATCTTATTGAATTCCCGGCAAATAAAATATTAAGATTGTTCGAGACCGAAGATAAGATCAAGGACATTAATTCAAAGCTGGTGAATTTTCAGGCCGATATCAATTCTACCAGGGATAAGATCAATACTTTAGAAAACGATCTGGAAAATTCAAAAGTAAATATTGAAATGCTTGAGAACGAAGTTAATAAAATGGAAATGAACCAGGGCTGGTTCTCCAGGAAGAAAGCCATAAGGGACACAAGAGGAAAACTTGATATGGCCAAGCAGCAAATGCAGGAAATTTCATTCTATAAGAATAATTTATTTAATGATCTAAAGGAGCTTGAACTGAAGAGGGGTAATCTTGAAACCGAATTAAAGAACCTTAAGGCATATAAAGAGAAAATTTACCAGCAGATAGTCACTCCACCTTCCAATATCCATATGTACCAGATAAGATTAAACGACCAGGAAATTAACAGCTTCAGGGGTAGAGAAACGCATCTGAATGTGGACAGACCTGAGCTAAGTTCAAGTTTCAAGAAAGTCATGGAAGAACTGGGACGATATGAGGAGTACGATAATCATGTTCACACACCCTTTACGGAACTTCAAATCGCTACTTCCCCCCTTCTTAATTACCAGCATAAGATGAATAAAGAACAAATCCATCCGAATGTTCTTAACATATTGCTTGAAAAAGAATTCATGAAAATTGACCAGAGAGCCGGGGGTATAATTGATGATGAATCTAAAATAGGGTATGTAGCCGCTATTTTGAGTTCTGATAAATCTAATATCGATGAAGAAAAAATCGGAAAAGAAAATGCGGAAAAACTTTTAAGAGATACCATTGCAAGACATGCGCAATTATTCCCTCTGAATGTTCCCCTTGATAAATTCAGTGTAAATATTTATACTTTGATGATCGGACTGCATCCATGGGCTCCTGCACCGGGATATCCTTCAAGGTTAACAGACCTTGATAAGATGAAACAAAACTATGAAAATTCCACAGATGAGGAGTATTTCCTTCATCATTCCCTATTTCTGGGAGACTTTCAGGTATTCAGTGATATTACTGGAGTCCCGATGCCGTGGGGAGATATCAAGGCATCCGTGGCAGGCGTAATAAAATTCTGGAAAAATTATGAACTTGTGGACAGAGAAGCAAAATGGAGCAGAGTCCCGATAACAGTCGCAGAAATGCTAAGAAAAGTTGAAGAACTTGATAATCAATTGTCTCTATTAAAACAAAAGCTCTCAAGAATAGATTCTCCTGTACAATTTTCTCCAGTAGCGGTTGCGAATATAAGGTCACAGATACAGGAAGCGCGCAATGATTTGAACAATCTTGAAAATTCGATCAGCAACTATATCATAAAGTTTGATGAGGGAAAAACTTATCTTTCTGACTTCATATTGCAGGTTGATCCAGATGATAAAGTAGATAAGGCAAAGATTATCAAAATCAAGAATTTCCTTGAAACAACATCAAGACGAATTTATAGTGTAAATGATAAAATCGCAGAAATAGGAAACTTGCTTGATAAAGAGGTACCATCAAGGCTGCAAAGAGTTGATGCCTTTATAAAAAGTATTACAAAAGATCAGGAAACACCACAGGTTACCCATCTGATAATCGACATTGGGAGAAACCTTGATGATATCCCCCCCAAGCTTCTTGATATTGGAAAGAATCTCCAGCAAATAATTGTCCCTCTGGGTGATGTTGCATCAAACATTGATATGCTTAATGGAAAACTTGTAATGGAGAAAAACGAATGAAGATTATTTTATTTGTTTTAATTATTCTCTTGCTTACTAATACAGTCAATGCACAGGAAATATTATCAATAGATAACTCAAGGAGCTATGTCATCAATATCGATGACGCAGGTAAGAAATATCCAATCGAGGATTTTCTAACATCAAATAAACATTCATTCATTGAAGGTCAGAAGCTGGAAGCCCATTTTTTTTTCATAAAAACCTCTTCCTCAAATCCAAGGGATAGCTACGGACTTGAGGTCAGAACTGAGTTAAAAGATCCGGAATGGCAATATAAAATTTATGGTGAAACTAAGTCAATGCGTGTTGATAAATGGACTGTCTGGAATAATTCACGGGATCATTTAGAATCCTTTTTTGAAATAGTTCTTTATGGAAGGATTCCAAAACCTTCGATTAAAATTGAAGAGCCAAATTTCAAAGATTACACTGGAGAAGGGCCTGGATTAAGGAACACTGAACTTTCCATCTTTACTGTTTATGACGGCACTGATGCGAAAAACAAAATTCAGGATGCTGGAGCATATAATTTTATATCCACCAATTCCAATATAAAAGATTACTTAGATAAGATTCAGTCAAATTTGGATACTTCCAATCTAAATATCAATCATATTAATGCTTTAAATGAACAAAAAGAATATATTTCCGGATTAAGCAGGAATGGACATGTGGGATTGGCTTATGATCTTTCAAAATCATTTGCAAAAATTGTTGAATATCTCCGAAATAACAAGCCTGAGAATGACGATAACAAAGGCACAATGCTCATAGCCATTGTTGTGGGGATTACTCTCGCTGTTATAACCGGCATTGCAGGATATAAAATAGGACAGGGTGGAGAAAAGGTAAGTCCTGAGCTTATTAATCAGATGGATAGGTCTTATAATACTTTAAAACAGAATGCTGATAAACTAGAAAAAATTAATATTTCCAGCATACCCGGCGCTGAAAAAGAAGCTGCTGATATTGAAAGTATTAAGAGACAGATAACACCGAGCATTGCAGGTTTGAAAAATATACTTAATCAGCTAAGATAATATTTACTTACTATATATTATTTTTATATTATTATAAATCCTAAGCAACTTTTCATTTTTTCTTTCGTGTAAATATGAAAACAATAATAAAAACTGTTATTGCCCCTGTAACGCTGATTACATGTTTATATTTATTGTATTCAATAGGATAAATATCAAATATCTCTAAAAATTCTAAAATGATAAAACCAAAAAAAGATGCAATAGTTGCTGGAGCATTTATTTTTTCTAGATAATATCTAATCCTATCTGAAAGTGTTTTGGGTTTATATTCTGATTCGTTCCATTTACCTACTTGGGATATTTTACTTAGAACCATATTAATTAAAGCAATTTTATCCTCTATAATTGGCTCTTCAATTATTTTATTAAGTAATTTGCATGCTTCTTCTCCTTCTTCTTTAGGTATTTTCTTGCAGATTTCAGATAGTAAATATTGCAAATTATCTATACTTTTTTCACATCCCTCATAATTTCTTATTTGTAAAATATTTCGACTCATGAGATATACTTTTTTCCCTAAATCACGAATGTCAGGATTCTGTGTCTTTTTGCAAAGTATTCTTGTATTCCTCTGAATTTCATCAATTATCCTTTCATCAATTTTAAATCCTGTCTTAATAATTTTAGCTGGTATTGGTAATTTTTTTTCCACAGTATCCAAAATGTTTGAAGCCCGTTCACAATATTGCCTATATTTAATAAGGTCATTCCTGATTTCATTGAAAACTATCTCATTTTGCAGCTCCTTTTTTGCTTTTTTGAGGTTCCCTATTGCTTCGAGTAGATTTTCTTTACTTTCTGAACCCTCTGCAGCTATTTTCGCTTCATTAAGATTTCGTTCCACATCAGCTTCTGCTTCTTGTTTTCTGAATGTTATTAAGTAAAAAGAATTATAAAATGGTAGACAGAATTTAGCAGGGTTTAAGTAGAAATCATGATATGATTCATTTGATGATTTTTCAAAGAATCCCAATGCATTTTCTAAATGTCTCTTAAAAATATCTTCATTTTCTGCCAGCGTTGCTTCAAATACATATATTTTACCCAAAGTACAATGTGCAGATTCCCGGATTTCAGTCAATGAGTTCTGAGTTAATTTATTTAAATGGTCCAATATATCCTTCTTATCAGGGAGGTACTGGTAAGCTGAACCTAATGCATTTATTGCACTTTGTCGAACATATTTGTCCCCATCTTCCTGACTCAACCATTTCAATTCTGTATATGCAGATTCCTTATCTGGAAGGTAGGAAAAAACCGATCCTATTATCTTTGCTGCGCCCTTTCGAACTTCGCTACTATTCCCAACCTGGATTAATCTATATATATATCTTCCCATCCTTTTTTCTTGTCTGGCATATAGGAAAATGCCAAAGCCAACACATTTCCTACTCGCAACGACAAATCTGGATTAAGCATTAATACAACAAGATCATCCCAAGCTTTTATGTCTGGAATATAAGGAAAAGCAACTCCCAATGCATCTACTGCACTCCGCCAATCGCCACCCTTTTCATTTATCAAAGTCTTCAGATCTTCCCACACAACTTTCTTATTAGGTATATAAGGGAAAGCTGAACCTAATGCACTTATAGCGCCTTTATTTAGTTCGCTATCTGGGTTACTAGTCAAATGAATCAAGTACTCGTATGATTTTTTCCTGTTGGATACATAAGGAAATGCTAAACCTAATGCACTTGTTGCATGTCTCCTCCTCTCGTTATCTAAGTCCTCAGCCAATTCGACCAAGTCTTTCCAAATTTTATTTTTGTCAGGAAAATAAAGAAAAACTGAATTTAGAGCATTTATTGTACGTACATGCAATTTGTCATATTTGTTCGGAGTCAACCTAATAAGGCTTTGCAATGCTTGTTTCGTTTCAATGACGTATGGAAAAGCTAAACCTAAAGCGCTTGAAGCAATTTCTTGAACATCCCTCTCATTATCCGCCATAAGATTAATTAAGTCTTCCCATGCTTGTTTTTTATTAGGTATATGAGGAAAAGATATACCTAACGCACTTATTGAACCTGCATACACTTCTCTGTCACTATCCTTAATTAGTCCTCTCAGTTGTTCCCAAGCTTGTTTTTTATCAGGAACATAGGAAAAGACTAAACCTAATGAATAGGCTGCATTCCTCCGTATATCCTTATCTCTGTCTCGTGTTAGCTGAATCAGGTCATCCCAAGCCACTTCCTTATTCGGGATATATGGAAAAGCCAGATACAATGCATTTGCCACACTTTGTCGCACTCTACTGTCTGAATTTTTTATATGCCCTTGAAATTCATTCATTGCCTTTTTCTTGTCGGAAAAAATTAAAAAATTACTTCCCAGCTGTTGTATGCCTTCTATGACTTCTGTTTTTTCATTGCTTAAGATTTTCTTATTAATTTGCGTCTCATTTTCCAATACTCAACACCGCTCAAGCTAATAATTATTCTTGTGTATAAATTTGTTTTGGTTGTAAGATTAATCACATCATAAAAATAACTGGTTTGAAAAACTCACCAGACTAAAAAATATCAAAAACCCCCGAAAAGAAGAGGTATATAATCAATATAACTAAGAGTGCCACAGTTATTACTGCTGCATATACCAAAGGAGATCTCACTTTTGCAGACGAAGAATAAGCATCCCAATAGATTTTCTCTTTTTTCCATTTAGAGCTTAATACAAAACCTGTTATACAACCAAACGCAATGCCAAGAAGCAAAAATGGATATAGATTATCAATAAAACTATTCTTAATTTTTTGATGCTCATTTGTTGAAGAGATCAAATCTAATTCAAAACTCTTCGATTCATTCATTTTTTGTTTGTATATTAAAGATAGATTTTTTTCTTGATTATTCTTTTTTTCAAGTTCATTATTTATCCTTTCTAAAGTTGTATTTAGATTTTCCTCGTTCTGCTTAAGTTGCTTCACTGAGTAAGTTGTATTACTTATAGACACATTTTGAATTTCTAACTCATATCCCAAATTATTTATTTCTGAATTGTAAATAGATTCAATTTGATTTATAATTTCGGAAGAATTTATACCAATTTCATTAATACTTTCATGACTGTTATCAATTTTCTTTGCATATTGTTTAGCTATAGTCTCATTTTCTTTCCAATTTTCAGAAAAAAATGTAAGGCTCTCTAAAAATTGAACGCTGAAATTTCCAAGTTCTTTCTCATCCTTATTTAAATCCTTTTCACATAATTTTAGTATCTGCTCACTTAACTCAGGATAATTTTTTTTACTCTCATTCAGTTGATCCATTTTTTCACAAAAACCGTATTTTTCAACTCCATTTGATTGTGAAATTAAAACAGACGCAAATAATAAAACAAATATGATATAAATTGAATAATATATAGTATTATTTTTTTTACTTTTTCTGGATTTCCTTCTTTTGGGCGGCATATTATTTCCTCCAAAGAAGTACGAGAGGTAAACATGTTATCCATAAACCTGTTATTATGCCTAAAGATGCTCCAATAAGAAAAAAAGATTCTTTATTATTTAAAATATTAATTACTTGAATATTTCGTTTAATTTCATTCTTCTTTTGTTTATTTTCCTGCAATATCTTTTCAAAAGTATCTATTTCAGAATTGAATACGTTAATATTATTATCAACATTGCCTATCAATTCGTTAGTTTTTAATTCGGATTTATTTAAATTTGCCAAATTACCTTCAAGCTGTTGTTTGGTCAAATTTAATTCTTTTAGTTGATGCAAGTTGTCGTAATATTCATCTACATGTTGCTCCAAATTGGCAGTAACAGGTATTAAATAATAAAAACCTAAGATAATAATTGAAATGAAAATTTTTTTAAACATCCATACCCTCTCTAATATGAATGTTGTTTAATTGTTCATTATATATTAAACTTTCTTATTGTTGAAATTGTAGTAGTGGTTACCAAGATTACCTTGAACCAAAACCATAGGCAACGCCATCATTCGGGAGGAAATCATAGTTCGTAGCCAACTTTGTGGGGTGATTGTCCCACCGATATGAGTAATATTATGTCCTGTCCATAAAGGAGCTCAGGTTCCTGTTTATCTCTTCAATAGCAAGAGATAGTGTCTCTTTATTATCATATTCCCGAATTATCTCCAGAAGTTCTTCCTGTTCCAGTCCTTTCAATCCTTCCGCGAATTTTGAAATATTGGGCACAGCGCGGATTATATTATCAACGATCGTTATCGTTGCACATTGCGCCGTTCTTGAAAGCGGATTGAGGTCAATGGCAATTACGGTTTTTCCCATATCCGTAAGTGCTTTGCACCTGTCGCCATCTTCAAGGGGGACAAGAACGACATCCGCAACTAATATGCCATCACTATCCACTTTTGCGCGGTCGTGTCCAAGTCCAGGGATCAGGGCATCGCTCTTTGTAACCAGTTTTTTTGCACCGAGCGACCGAAGATATACGATGATGTTATTTACCCTCTCTTCTGTCCTGTGAAATAAATTAACCTCAAGAGGCGCATTTACAAGTTCACTTAACCTTATGAGTTCATAAGGGGCAAGGGCCGCAACATTTCCATTCACCGATATTACAGGTTTTCGTGCAAGAAGTAACTTTGCTGCTGATACTTTTTCAGCACGCAAAGCGCTTTGTGTGGTTTTCTCACCTATCAAATAATCAAAAGCTTCCCCCCGCCCCTGTGCGATCAAACCCTGGGTACTTGTAATACCTTTCCTTACTCCTTCAACTATCAACTCACGCGTCATCAGGGATTTGTATCGGGGATGGCTTTTCGGTATCATATCAGGCGGGCTCCGGCATTACTTATCCTGCTTTCATGTACTTCCCCGAATTCCATAAGTGCGCCATTATCATTTATTGCAAAAACAGTATCTCCAAGCATTGCCTGGCTTGCAAGGCCACCCGCGGCTGTTACAGCTTCGATAGCATCTTTTACCTTGGGGCTCATAAGTTCGATATCTTTTGCGAATGCTGCGGACTGTATCATGAAATTTTCAACCGTGGGTTTTTTAAAGAGTTCTTTGAGCCTTGATTTCCCGGCCCTGTTTATGTTCCTCTTTTTCAGTTCATCGGATAAAACTGATTTCGTGGAGATTTCATTGAACTCTATCCAGGATATTTTTGTATCCCTCGTTGGGATCTTATCAATAATCCCAAGAAAAGGCGCACCTGCTTTTTTCCTTAATACCATGCCGCCAAATGTCATTCCTGTGACATCCCCAAGCCCTGTCATGTTCATCACTTCGGCGCAATGAGCGGCTCCTGCTACTTCTTTTAAGGTCAAATCCAGGGAAAGAGCTTCATTTAGTGAAAGTGCTGCGCTCAATGCCCCGGCTCCGCTTGCACCAAAGCCTGAGCCGACAGGTATGTTAAGTTTTGTATCTACAAGCACAGGTTCCGGGGTCAGGAGTCCTATTGCCGATAACGTCGTGGGGGCTTCAGTAACAATTCCATTGATCCTGATCATTGTTTCCTCTGATGGGCGCACTTGTGTTACAGCGCCGTCCTCAAGACATATTCCGCAACCCATTGAGCCTGAAAGTAATGGGTCTTTTTTTATATCGATTATGAAAATACCTGATATATGGGCAGGGGCGAAAGCTTTACCGATTTTGTTTTGCATTTTATTCAAATAACCTTGAGATTAACCACTGAGGCTCGAATTTGACAAGATCCTTATAGGTTTGCCCGACTCCAAGGAAAAGAATTGGCTTCCCGGTAGTGTATGATATTGATATCGCTGCGCCGCCCTTTGAATCTGCATCCGCTTTTGTGAGTATGCTGCCGCTAAATGGTACAGCACTGTTGAATAGCTTTGCACGTTCAACAGCATCGTTACCTGCTATTGCCTCATCCACGAAAATAATAAGATCGGGATTGTTGACCCTGCATACCTTTTTTAACTGATCCATCAGGTTGATATTGATATGCATCCGTCCGGCCGTATCTGCAAGCACAATGTCCTTGTGCTTTGCTTTTGCGAACTGTATAGCATCATATATTATTGCTGCGGGATCAGAGCCTTCTTCGTGCTTGATGATCTTTATCCCTAGGGCTTGTGCATGCCTGTCTATCTGCTCAATCGCACCGGCGCGGAATGTATCGCCCGCAGCTATAACGACTGAATAATTCTGCGATTTAAAGCGCTCTGCCATTTTTGCAACAGTTGTGGTCTTACCTGTTCCATTTACACCAACAAAAACAATGCTTACCGGTTTATTGGCTTTCTTGATGAACTCGTCAAAATCAAAATAATCTACTGAAATGACTTTAAGGATAGCTTTCCTGAGTGCGTCTTCAACGATCTTACCTGTATCAGAGCCGATTTTTCTCCTTGTCCCAACAAGATCCGATTTTACCGATTCAACTATGTTTTCAGCAACAGGAAGAGCTACATCGCTCTCAAGAAGCGCCATCTCAAGCTCCCAGAGAATGTCTTTTACGCTGCCTTCTTCTATTATGAACTCCTGTTCAAAAACCGCTGCTTTTATCTTATCGAATATACCGAATTTTTCAGGAGCCTTCGGCGGAATCGCAGGTTCAGGAGTTTTCCTGGTCTCCTCAGCTTGCGGACTTGTGACCTGGGTACTAATGTCTGTTTTAACGTCAGTTTTAGTGTCTTTTTTAATATCGGCTTTGGTCCCTGGCTTAACTGTTTCAACCTTTACAGTCTCGATCTTTGAAGGTTCTGTTTTTATGGCTTCTTTTTCTTTTGTTTCTAAAACCGTGCCAAGTGCTTTCTTAAAACCGCCAAGTTTTTCTTTTAGTTTATCAAACATGTGAAATTATTCAGCGCGCATGGGCTGCTGCTGGGATTGCTGGTGCTTCTGGACGATTTTCTCGATATTTTGAATTTCCTGGCCGATCTTTGCTATTGTGGTGTTCAGCTGCTCATGATATTTTGTAAGTTCATCTTTCCTTTTTTCAAGGAATGATTTTGCATCGTCTATTTTTTTTTCAATGCTCACTCCCGCCCCGATTCCAACAACAATAGTATCAGTATCTACCAGGTTCGCCTTCACGAAAGAACCAAAACCGATGGGCACAAGTGTTTCTATTCCCGATGGTTCGTCTTTTAAAGCGGTAATTGTGATCAATGCGGTCTCCACATCCTTGATTGTCAATTTAACCATATTTATCTGCTGTGCAATGGATTCCGCCTGGTACTGGTAGACCTGGTGCTTTTCTGATAATTCTGCTAACTGCTGCTGGTTCAATACACCACTCATTTTTTAGCCTCATCTACTGAATTTATCTTAATTAAGCTGCGTCTTAACCTGTGCTCGCTTCCAAGAAGGGAAAATGTCTTTTCTAATGCCAGGCTCTTGTTTAATGTTGTTATCCTTTTTGTAAATTGTTCCCATTTTTGTCCTGCTTTGAAATTTCCTTTGACTATAAAATCCATAATATCACCTGAACTGGGGTTTGAGTACTACTCAAAGAGATATATATCTACTGTTATCCGGAAATAGGATGTATCGATTCGAGAAATTAAAAATATTGATTCAAGAAGTTAAAAAATCAGGATTCACAAGGATAGCTCGATCGCAAGCACTATACTTGCTCCCAGTATGGCAACAGGAGTAACGAATAATCCGATCTTAAGAAGGTCAGTAATTGTAGTATTCCATCCATACCTGCGTGCGCTTTCGACCCAGAGTATGCCGGCAAGCGCCCCGAATGTGGTAAAATTGGCGCCAAGGTTTGAACCGATAACAAGCGAATAACCCATTGCTGTATCCATTGATGGGGGCAGGTTTGCCTGCTGGATTATTGAAAGCATCATGGCTGTCATGGGAATATTATTTACAAAATTACACATTAAAGCAGATAAAAGCGACATGGAATAAATTGCAATGAAAATATTATCGCTCAACCCTGCAAAAACCATTTCGCCTATTTTGCTATTTACCCCGCTTGCATCCAGGCTCTTTACTACGATGAAAAGCCCGATAACAAAGATCACGACATTCCATGATATCCTGTGCAGCCGGTGTACAATTCTTCTCTCGGAAACCAGCAGGATTAAAGCCCCGCTTAATGTCACAAAGGATATTGGCACTTTATAATAATTAGCTATACCTCCAAAAATGATGACTCCAAGCAATACTGCAAGTCCAAGAGTTACAACAGGTTTATTTTTTATGACAACTTCGGAATCATCTTTCGGGATAAAACCAGGCGGTATCTGTTTCCTGAAGATATATTTCAGCAAATGATAATTTATTAAAGCTGCTGCGATGGTGGGAAGGAACATATATCCGGTAAATCCGAAATAATCAAGCCCGAAACTATCCCCTATCAGGATATTTGTAAGATTTCCGATATAGAGCGGTATTGAAAACGTATTTGCAGCAAAAAAAGATGCATACATATATGGTTTGGGATTTATCCCGGCATTTTTGCAGAAAATCAGGATAATGGGAGTAGTAGTCAGGATGACAACATCATTTCCGGCAAAAAGGGCTATTGATGATACTACAAGATACGTATATAAAAATAACCTGTGCCCGCTGTTCCCTGACGCATGTATCGCTTTCCTTGCGCAATACGCAAAGAACCCATAATCGTCAAGAAGACTTGATATTATCATCAGGGTTATAAGAATTATAACCACGTTCCATGTTGTAACAAGAGGCACTGGCATTTCCTGTGTCGAAATACCAAGAGCTTCAAGTACCTGGTGAGGTTTGAGAAGGAATGTTACAGCAAGGATCGCACCAATTAAAGCAGCGTGGGCTTCATTGATCTTTTTTGGCTTCAGGACTATCAGTGCATATGTAAATAAAAAAACACCAATAGCCAGAAGCTGATTCAATTATGCCTAAACGCGTTCTTCATTGAATTCTTTGCATCCAAGATTTGTTTCATACACATTTTTTTTCATCCTGGTGCAAGAACCATCGTATTGCTCCCTGTTGCTTCCTTTTACTTTTGTTGAGAAGTGTCTGCAATCAACACAATACTTCAAGATTCCTCCTCCTTATTATTAAAAATTATCATAACTATCTAGTATCTTTAGTAAATATTATTAAAAATAAATTATACAAAATCCAGTTGGATTATTTTTGAAGAAAATTGTTTCTCGAACCAAATGCTTCACTGAATACTATTATGAAAAAACTCATTAATAAATCTTACTCTTTGAATTAATAATATCATGATGACAATTTTATTAAATGTGATGATATTCTTGTAAAACTATTAAAAATGATTATTCTGTAAAAGGCATTATGTCCATGAAGGCTAATAGAGGTTTAGAATTTGGGCACGAGAATTAACAGCAGATATGATTGATCATTCCGAGGTTATATTAAAGAATTTTTATAAGATTGAGGGATACCGTATCTTTTTTCCCCGGATAAATCCCACATTCGATAATCCAGAGTTCGAGAATGCCCGGCTGCGGGTATTGATCATCCGCCTCTCTCCTGTCCAAAATATCAGGGAGTCCATAACGCATCATTTTCTTTTCCAGGAAATAAGGAGAACACTACCGTCGGCATATATTGATTATGCTTTTTTTCCAGATCCAAAGAATATCCGGTTTTTCAATGATAACAAAATACCATTTTTCCTGGGCATCCAGTCTCTCCATCCAGTAAATGATTTTGACCTTGTCCTGATATCAAACTCTTTCACCCTGGAATTATTCAATCTGCCATACCTCTTTTCAAATACCGGGATCCCGGCCCTGAAATCACAAAGACAAACGCTTCGCCCCATCGTAATTATGGGCGGCTCAAATGCACTTATGGCCCAATGTGCAATATCGCCGGAAGGTGATTCTTTTATTGATGCGCTGTTTTTCGGGGAAGGCGAAGATGCTGTCGGGAAAATTGCGGCTATCGTGAATGACAGCAAAGAAAAACCAAAGATGCTGGTACTGCGCCGCCTTGAAGCTGAAGTAAAAGGATTTTTTGATATCAGGCTTCCAATCCCGGATAACATTAGTGTTTCTTCTCCCAAAAAGCCGCACGCCCCGTATATTATCACCGAATACCCTATACTGAATACCGATATTGAAAATATGGTAAAACTCCAGATAACGCAGGGGTGTCCATGCTTCTGCTCATTCTGCTTTGAGGGGCATACAAGAAAACCATTCAGGGACTATGAATCCGGGGACATAGTTTCAAAAGCGCTTGAAGTAAAAATAAAACATGCACCGAGCGAGTTTGATACCCTGAGTTTTAATTTCAATCTTCATACAGGAATATCTAAAATAATCGCTGACCTTAATGAAGTTGCAAAATTTGTGAATTTCAAGAGCCAGCGGGCAGATATTATCGCAATGAACCCTGAACTCCTTGATCTTGAGATACTCTCCGGGAAAAGGACTTTCACACTGGGGGTGGAAGGGATAAACGACAGGATGAGAAGGTTTTTGCATAAGAGCTTATCTGAAAAGGAACTTCTTGCATCGCTTGAGCATATTTATTCAAGAAAACCAAGGCAAATAAAATTATTTTTCATAATTACAGGTCATGAAAATGAAAATGACTGCCGGGAATTCAAAGCTTTCATAATGAAGCTTAAAAATTTAAAAACAAAATTATCACCGGGATGCAGGACAATTATGAGCTTCGGGCTTCTTTCAAACCTTCCTTTTACACCCCTGCAATTCAGCCCGACCATAAAAGACCCTGAAAGCATAAAAAAAATAAAAGGGGATATTAAGAGGGATTGTGAAACCAATAATTTTGAGTTCAGAATGGCGCAGGATATAGAAGAATTCCTGATATCGCAGCATATTGTTCTTGCAGGTTTTGAATGTTTTGGGGTTATTTCCGAATTTGCCGGAAAAGGTGGATATTTTGACGGTGAACATATGACCGGTGGCAAAAGTTTGCTAATCTCTGACTTAAGGTCGGCATCAGGCAATAGAATATCCAAAGCTAAAGACATGAATTACGTTTTTCCTTTTGAAATCTTAAAAGGCACTCCTGTCAAGTCATTTCTTTATAAAATGTACACCGAATCCATGAATTTTACAGACAATGGATATTGCCTTAAAGGAAAAGGCGGCTGCATCGGGTGTGGGGGATGTGAGGAACGAAAACTTTTATCGGTTCCTGTGGTTTTACGGGAAGACCTCGACAGGCTCAAAAATACTGTTGAGAAAAAGAAAAGGCCAAAGATCGTGCAGGCGGCAGTTACTTTAAAAGAACAGGGGCGATACCTGACCCCGGAAGCAAAGTGCGCATTTATCGGAAAAGCTATTCTTGAACAGGTACCTGCTCTTGTAAAGGACTATCTTCTATGCAGGCAGGTGCAGAATATGGTGGCTTCCAGAGGATATGGTTTCCTTTTCGGCCGATTCCTGTACGATTTTGAATTTTCGGGAAGCCAGGAAATATTCATCAGGCGTCTCAAGGAAAAAAGTATTGAGTCATCACTACTGGATATCTCATTTTTCGACGGGAAAGAGATCGGGAATAGTTTCAGGATAGCATCACTATGGAACGACCCTTCAAAGTACAGCTTCCAGAATCGTTTGCAGGAATACCTGCTCTTAAACGGGCTTGGTTTTGATATCAAGAAACAGGAAGGAAGTATCTATTTTGAGGTTGCAGTCAAGGACAGGAAAAAAAAGCTCCTGGATTCGGTTTTATTTAGTCAGGAAGATACATTAGTGACCATTGAGGTAAAAACCGGTTCAAATTTCCAGATAATCGGTATGCTCAAGTACCTTTTTGTTGATAGGTGGGCGGATGCGAAAGTTGAATCGATTTGACAATCCAATCTTTTATTATACTTGAAAGACAAATTAAGATGGAGGAGGAAGTTATGATCGATTACACAAAAGAATCGAAACTTAGTGTGAAATCCGCAGTCGAAAAGCTTTCAGAAGATCTTAAAGCTAACAAATGGGGAGTATTGAGCGTCATTGATGTCAGAAAGATCCTTGCAGAAAAATTAAAAATTGAATATGATGATTACATTATCCTGGATGTATGCAACCCGGATCTTGCATATCAGGGACTTTCCATAAATAAGCAGGCTGGCCTGATCCTTCCCTGCAAGATAGTCGTTTATTCCGACAAAGGAAAAACTAAAGTTTCACTCTATAAGCCAACTGTTGCATTGAGCACTGCAAGCTCCCTCTCCGGGTATGATAAATTAAGCAAACTCGCAATAGAAGCAGAAGAAGGCTTAAAGAAAGTTATTGATCTTCAACAGGTGTAAAATGCAAACAATGGAAATAATGGAAAAAACGTTTGATTCGGAATCAAATGATATTGCATTATATCTTGCCATGTCAAAACGAGCAGAGGCAGAAGGAGAAAACGAGATTGCGGCTTATCTCTTTAATATCGCAATGGATGAGGCCTCTCATGCAGCCCAATTTGCAGCTCTCCTGGGAATGGTAAAGGACACAAAAACGAATCTTCTGAGTATGCTCGCAGGAGAGATACAGGCGGAAAAAGATAAATCAGATGCATCAGAAGTGGCATTTGCTGAAGGAAACGATGAAGCGTTCCAATTTTTTGAAAAATCAATGAAAGATGAAACCAGGCATAAGGAAGAAATAAAGAAAATCCTTTCAAAATTGCAGGCAAAGTATTAAATAAACTCTTTAACAAAAGATATACTATGAAAGAAAATATGGAACCTAAGAAAGTGATAGATAGCATAGAAGGTAAAATGGGGTTTACTCCCGAAATAATGAATATGATGGGGGAAATGAACCCGAAGCTATTTGAACATTATAAGGAATGCGATGACCAGATCCAGGAGGATGGTGCTCTTTCTGCAAAGGTCAAGGTATTAATGTCTCTTGCTGTCATGGCATCCCAGAGATGCGAGCCATGCTGTGAATCCCAGTTAAGGAGTGCACTCAATCACGGCGCCACAAAAGAAGAAATAATGGAAACCATGAGTGTAATTTTCATCACTTCGGGCGCCCCCGGAGTAGCCACATGCAGGCGAGCCCTGAAACTTATAGAGGGAACAGGGGGAAAAGAAGGATATGGCAGCGGTCACGGCTGTATGCCTGGAAGAAAAAGGCAGTAAATAAGATTGTAAGATTGAAATATATTAATATTCATTGAAATATACTATTGTTCATTGATAAATCAATGATATAAAATAAGATCAAAAGGGAGGAAAATATGAGCCAGAAAATAATAGATGCATTGAACAAGGACAGAGAAGAAGAATTGAGCGCTATCATACAGTATATGAAGCATCATTATGAGGGAGATGGAATGGAAAGTCCTGCTATCCTCGAAATATTCAAATCACTTGCAAAAAGTGAGATGGAACATGCTGAAAAGCTCGGTGAGAGGATTGTATATCTTGGCGGAACCCCGACAAAGAAACCCGAGCCAATAGCTGAAGGCGGAGACTTAAAGAAAATGGTACAGGATGACCTGGCAAAGGAGAATCATGCTATAGAGCAATATAAAGAACATATCAAACTTGCCATAGAAGAAGATGACCCTACAACAAGACTTATGCTTGAGAAAATACTCTCAGATGAAGAAGACCATGCAGATACATGGGAAACCATACTTAAGATAAAAAAATAATCATGTTCGGAAGAGAAACACAACTGGTGGATTGCAGGGAAACAATGGGTCTTGGCCGGGGCGGCGGTCTTGCCCAGAGAGGAACCCTGTCTGAGGCAGCAAGACCTGATGTAGTAGCTATTGCCATGTCTCCAGGCCGCAGGCATATCACAAAACCGGTATGCGAAATAACGCAGGGACTCAGGCGGGAAAGTATACAGGTAAGCGTCCTTGTCCTTGAGGCTGGCGCAGGCGTTCCCATGGATGAAACCGGATCTTCCAATGTTTCAAGAGGCTACGGGGCAAATTTCGGTTTGACAGCTAAAGAGATAGAACAGATAGCAAGACACAAAATCGTATTGCTCAATATGGGAAATGTGAATTCCCATATAATCTCAAAAACAAAAAAGATATTGAAATATATAAATATCCCTGCAGTAGTAGCCTGTGAATATCCTATTGACTTTGAGGATTTTGCAAAAGCAGGTATTAAAACAAAGCTTGTAAAACCTAAAAATCCGGAAACAGAAGGAACCGTGGCTGCGATCGTCAGTGGAATAACGAGAGGAGAGACCTGTTCACGAATAAAGCTAAATGAACTGGCAAAAGAGATCCGGCAGATACTTGGCCAGAAAATAGAATCAACCCATGCGGTAAGAAGCGACCTGTTGATAAAAGAAGGACTGATGGCAGACGAGGAAGAGTGATTTAGTATGAAATGTTATGTTTGTGCTAAAATGGGGAAAGATACGGACGCAGTGGCGGCATGTATAGTGTGCGGTATGGGAGTTTGCATGGAACATGCGATATATGAAGAAACGCCTGTCTGGAAAGGTGACTATCCTGTAAGGCTTGAAAAGGACATCGAGAAAATGAAACGAATAATGTGTCCGCCATGTCATGAAGCTTTGAAGGAAAACTGGTGATCGTCATGTTGAAATGTTTTGAATGTGCACGAAACGGGACTGTTGAAGAATCCGTATCTATCTGCATAATGTGCGGCAAAGGGCTATGTATGGGACATACACACAGGATTGACCTTCCGATATGGGAGGGAGGATATCCGGCGCCTGTGAAGATGCTGAAAAAAGGTCTTCCCAGATTCGTATGCAGTGATTGCGGGAATATACTTTTACCCGGCTCCTGTGAATAAAAAGTCATGTACGAAGTAAGGTTTCATGGCCGCGGCGGGCAGGGGGCGGTCATGGCTGCTCAGACCCTTGCAGAAGCTGCGGTCAATGAAGGAAATTATGCTGTAGCATTTCCTTTTTTCGGGGCTGAAAGACGGGGAGCGCCGGTTCTTGCCTTCACACGTATCGATTCAAAAAAAATATTCAGTAAAACGCAGGTATATAATCCCGACTGCGTTGTCGTACTTGATGATTCGCTGCTTGACACGATTGATGTTGTATCAGGTTTGAAACCGGAAGGTATCGCGGTTATTAACTCAAAGGAAAAACCGGAAGACATAGATCTGGGTAAGACCATTAACACCGCGACCGTCGATGCAGTATCCATCGCGCTTGAAATCCTGAAAGCCCCGATCACCAATACTGCAATCCTGGGGGCATTTGCAAAAGCGACAGGGATTATAAAGATAGAGTCCTTAGAAGAATCGATCAAGAGAAAATTCGGTGAAAAGCTCGGAGAAAAAACAGGTGAAAAAAATGCGCTTGCTGCACGGACCGCCTATGAAAAGACAGTAATGGGAAAAAGCAGGGGTATAAAAAAGCTTGAAGCAAGAAAACAATGGCTGCCCACATATCAGGAAATGCCGGTGGGCGGATCTCTTATTGAAAGTAAAACTGATGCAGGTCTTATCGGGCCCGGAAGTTTTATAGAGAATAAAGTATCGGGCTGGGCTACGTATCGCCCGTTGAGGGACAGGGAAAAATGCGTTATGTGCCTTTTATGCTGGTTTTATTGTCCTGAAGGCACGATTCACAGGATATCCAACAAGGGGGACCTGATGACCAATTACGATTATTGCAAAGGATGCGGGGTATGCGCCAACGAATGCCCTGTTGACGCGATAAAAATGGTGAGGGCCCGCGCATGAAGAAAGTAATTACAGGCGACCATGCTGTTGCGATCGGTGCAAAACTTTGCCGCGTGGAGGTAGTACCTGCTTACCCGATAACCCCGCAAACGCTGATAATAGAGCATATCGCGGATTTTATAAATGATGGGGAACTTGATGCAAAGTTCCTTACAATGGAATCCGAGCACAGCGTAATGAGTGCAGCAGCAGCAGCATCTGCTGCGGGTGCAAGGGTTTTCACCGCGACTTCTTCCCAGGGACTTGCTTTCATGCATGAGATGCTCTATGCTACAGCGCCGTTTCGGCTTCCGGTTGTGATGCCAGATGCCAGCCGCACTCTTGCAGGGCCGCCGGGCATATGGTGCGAATACAATGATTCCATGGGCGCGCGTGATTCGGGATGGCTGCAACTTTATGTGGAAGATAACCAGGAAGCCCTGGATATGGTGATCCAGTCTTTCAGGATTGCTGAAGATAAGAGGGTTTTACTTCCTGTAATGCCATGCCTTGACGGTTTTGTACTTACGCATACGGTTGAGCCGGTTGATGTCCCGGAACAGGAGAAGGTTGATTCGTTCCTGCCATCTTATAAGCCTGATATCATCCTTGATCCCGCAAGACCTGCTATGATAGGGGCTTTCATGCCTGCTGAATATATTATGGAATTGCGAAGACAAACTGCGGGAGCAGTTGAATCCTCAAAAGAAGTAATCCAGGAAATAAACGGTAAATTTGCAAAAGAATTCGGAAGGGATTATGGGGGCCTGATTGATACTTACCGGATGGATGATGCGGATATTGCTTTGATCACTATGGGAACTGTCACAAGTACATCCCGCGAGGTTGTCGATGAATTGAGGCAAAAAGGAGAAAAGGCGGGTTTAATAAAGCTTCGGTTTTTCAGGCCATTCCCTTCAGAGGAATTAAGAAAAGCGGTAGCGCAGGTAAGCGCCCTTGGCGTTTTTGACCGCTCGGTATCCTATCACGGGGGAGGGCAGGTATATAATGAGGTCCGTTCGGCCCTTTTCGGGATGACAATACCTGTAATCAATCATCTTGCAGGATTAGGAGGCCGCGATGTGACAAAGGAGCAGATAATGAAAATGTTCGAGCTGACACGAAAGGCAGCAAAAGGTGAAAAAGTTAATCAGATAAATTGGCATGGTACGCGGGGTGAAACTGTATGATCACAATAAAGGAACTGCCGGATGAGAATCTTTTTACCGCAGGACATACCGCATGTCCGGGATGTGGCGTTGCCATGTCGATAAGGAATGCGATACGTGTTCTTGGAAAAGATACTGCCGTATATGTCCCTGCAAGCTGCGGCGTGGTGTTTGGCACAACATTCCCGTATGGGGCGTGGAAAGTCCCGTTTTTCCATACAGCTTTTGAAAATACCGGGGCCTGCCTGACCGGAATGCAGGCAGCTTTTGAAAAGAAAGGGAAGAAAGTAACCGTGGCCGGCTTTGCAGGGGATGGCGGGACTTATGATATCGGTTTGCAGAGCATGTCGGGTGCTGCGGAACGTAATGATGATGTTCTTTATATTTGCCTTGATAATGAGGCATATATGAATACAGGGATACAACGAAGCGGCGGGACACCATTTGGCGCATGGACCACGACCACACCTGTAGGGAAGTATATCCAGGGAAACAGGAGGTTTAAGAAAAACCTCGGGGATATCGTTGTAGCGCATGAAATTCCGTATTATGCTACACTTTCCATCGGGCAGCCCCTTGATTTCATAAGAAAAGTAGAGAAGGCAAAAAATATAAAGGGTTTCCGTTTTCTTCATATGTTCACTCCATGTATACCGGGCTGGAAAATGGACCCGGCAAGAACCGTTGAGGTCACAAAAAGGGCTGTGGAAAGCGGGATGTGGACATTGTATGAAGTGGAGAACGGTGAGAAACGGATCACTTATAAACCGGGAAAAATGAAATCAGTAAAAGATTACCTGATGATGCAGGGGCGGTTCAGGCACATGAGCGATGAAGATATAAATACTCTCCAGATGTGGGTTTGCAGGAAATGGAACCTGCATTATAAGGAGAAAGGATCGCCGGATATCTGTGAAATCGCGCCGCCTGAGGAGCATCATGCAGTTACGGAAGAACACAGGGAGATGCACGGACCATGAAGAACAAAATTAAACCAAAGCTTTATACGCTTAGCACATGCGTTCATTGTCGCGCAACAAAACGGTTCTTGAAGGAGAACGGAATCGAATATGACTATGTGGATGTCGATAAATTAAGCGGGAAGGAAAGGGAGGATATAATTTCTGAAATGATGAAAATAAGTCCGGACCTGAGATTCCCGACCATAATTATCGGTGATGATGTGATCATAGGCTTCCATGAAAATAAAATAAGAGAGGCTCTGGGCTTATGACAACAGTTGAAGAGATGTTTGCAGGAATGAAAAAAATTGCAGATGAGGAAGGTTATAAGTTCAATCCTTATAAGGATGAACTTGATGATATCCTGCAGGGTTTGTGGGATAATGAGCACCAAAATGGCTATGGGTCGTGCCCCTGCCGTATCGCAAGCGGTGCTCTTGCCAATGACATGGATATAATCTGCCCCTGCAACTACAGGGACCCCGATATTGCACAATACGGATGCTGCCTGTGTACATTATATGTAAATGACGAATGGATATCAGGAAGAAAGCCGCATGATCCGATCCCGGAGCGGCGGCCCCAGGAATATTATGTAAAAGGTTATCCGAGTATCAGAGAACAGAAAGGAGCAGGAGGTGGAGAAATGGTAGAGGTTTACAGGTGCCAGGTTTGCGGATATTTATGCGCAAGGGAAGAAGCGCCGGATCTATGTCCTATTTGCAGGGCTAAGAAGGAGAGGTTTGAGAAGTTTGAGATGAAGTGAGTTTGAAATTCCATATTTATGTATAGTCATGATTTTATAAGCATTTTATAGTGGATAAAAAGGTGTATCTTAAAGCTATATTTTTTATAATAATATTTTTGTCGTTATTGATTTCAGGATGTGTGCAAAATACAAATAGCCCTCTTTCCGAACGCCAAACAGATCAATTTATTGCAGAACACAAATTGACGCCTTTAGCAATTAGAAACGTTGAAAATTATACCATAATTTTATCTGAAAATCAAATTTGTTCTGCATCGGTCGATGAAAACGGAGAAATGGGTTGGGCATGCTCAATGCCAGTAATTATGAATATTTCGGAACAGGTGTCAATCAATAACATAGGATCTCTTGTGACGATTACTATTCATGATAATGAACTATTTAAAAAAGCCTGCATGGCAAGTGTAATATTCGAAAATAAAGACGAGATAAGAGAACCTGTCAACAATAATAGTAGCTCAATAATCATTGTAGATCAGAACCAGACAAATATCAATAATGGGTGGTACTCTATAAAAATATATGATAAAAATGAGAGTATACTTTTTAATGAAACCAGAGGATACACCACAATAAAATATTCACCTGAAATAACCCTTTTTGAGATTCCCGGTGAAATAAGGGAAACCCTAAGTATAGGGTACTATTATTACTATCCTCCTTATTCACCGAAAAAAGACCTTGTTTTCCAGATAGGGGAACCAGTTGAGATAATGCTGTCTTCCGAGGAATTGAGGAAAGGATATTTTCCACGGATTGCAGATGAGATTACTTTTGTAATATCAGATACGAATGGAACTACCGTCTGGAATCAATCCGTCAATCCTACTGGTGAGGGGAGTCATTCCGAAAAATCCATAATTACCGGTTCAGGCTCTACCGGTGCAAAATCAGGATTGGGTGTTTCCTGGAATCAGACCGATATAAATAACAACTTGATCAAACCCGGGACATACAAAGCCGGAATAATCTTCAAAAATATTTCATATAATGTCCCTGCTGACTATTCTCGTGTGATTACTTTAAGGATTTCAGAAAGAATAACCGGAGAAGGAAATCTCACATATCAGATATCTGCTGTTCCAAAAAACTTCGATATTTATGACCTGAAAGGGATTCCAATACAGGGAAAGTCCACCTATTATGCCATTGAGGTTGGAGGTAAAAAATACGCGGCTTTGAATGGTAAATCAAATGAGATTGCAGAGATCCTGATAGAAGATACAGAAAAAAAATCTTTAGTTAAAGGTCAAACCATGGATATGGGAAATGGATATTCCCTATATGCACAATGGGTTGATTCAGGTGCAAGTCCAAATATTTCAAGAAGGAATTCTACCAGACTGACTTTTTATAAAGATAAAAGGATACTCAAAAGCCAGACTTTATCATCAGGGGATCTTTTTGAATATTCGACAAATATCAGCAATGAAACCAATATTCCCATTTTTTCGATTTATGTAGATGCGATTTTTGAAGGATTAGAGACTGACGTTGTTTTTTTGAGATATACCTGGTTGATGTCCGAAGATGTTATGTATATAAAAACAGGGGATGTTATCGGGAAATATGAAGTAGTCAATGCTACTGCCAATATGCTTGTTTTGAAGATTCTGACTTAGCATAATTCGATATCCATTCTGGTTTCGCAGGCGGATTCGTTGCTAATAATTCCCTCCATTACACTTAAACTACTTTTCATGAACATACAAATTAGAGCTTCCACCATCACCGAAATTAATTTGTGCGGTTTCCCAAATCCACAGCATCTTTCTGTATTGGGTCAGGCGCCGGGGATGCTAATTCAATTTCCATTCAACTTACTCGGTACATAATTAAATTCAAATTCATCCACCTTCTCTGGCTGTAATCCAATGTTAGCAAACATTTTCTTGAAAATACGGCGATATTCTTCTTCCGGGATTTCCTCTCTTACGCCTAGTATAATCCAAAGAGCTACGCCTCCGGAACTATCGATTCTGATACCATACTCGTGCTCTTTATCCTGAAAGATTATTCTTACATTTGGGACAAGAAATTCTAAAGTACCCATCTTTTTGTCCTTGTTATAGAATGTTTCTGTAACGCCTTCTGAACCGCTTGAAGTAAAATTTGAGCTGGTACTTGACGCATTTAAATTGGAATATACTGCCTGGAGGTTCTGCACCTTTTTTATAATAATTGATCCATGCGTTTCATGATTCTTCCTGATAGAATCTTTGAGCTGTGTCAAATAATTTCTTGATTCCGGTTCAGTTAAACCAAACATCAACTTGAACTTTTCAACAATCCATTCATCTGGTGGGAGATCCTCAAGCTTGATTGGTGCACCGGTATATGGTGATTTTTCGATAAAGAAGGTTATAGGAGTGCTATCTTCAGAAAAATCATCCTCTGATGCTAAAAAATACACATTTTCACGGTAAAAAAATGCAGTTGAAAGAAATCTATAGTCTTTACCAAGTCGTTCATCAAGGTCTGCTATATTAGAGGGGGGATGCACTCCAATAGGGAGGAACTCAGGCTCTTCAACTGTATATCCGGTTTTTTTTGCACTGGAGATGACCTTATCATAATTAATTTGACCAAGGTTACTTCCGTATGAGGAATATTGGGCCTGATCTGTTAAAATGATCAATCCTGAAAACAATATATTTAATGCATTTGCTGCTATCAATATTCCCGGTACAAGTAATATCGCAATGACGATCTTTTTCGATTTTGACCAGTTTTTATATTTCATTTTGTTCGCTTTTTTCCAAATAATTTATTCATTTTATCCATTGAATCTCAATCTTTAATACAACGTTCAAATACTTAAACTGGTCTATTAATAATCAAGTTGGTTTCATATTAGCTAAGTATATGAATCAATATTCAAATATGGAGTTAAATATAGCTAAAAAAATCGTCAAAATAAAGAGCAAAGCAGAAAAGGACAGCAAGTCCAGCACAAATATCTTCATACTGCTGATCGTGCTGGGTGCAATGCTTGTTGGGTTTATGATCTTTGCGCCGGAATCATTGCTTTTTATCCTGTGGTTTATTACGGGTTCAGATGGTTCACGTGACGTACAACCTTCACCAACTAATAATTATGTTCCTGAAAAATCGACCCCATATCCTTTCCCGGGTACGGATTCAAATCAAAAGAATAAGTGAAGATCCCTGACGGGTTCTACCTTGGCAAACATGAAGTTACACAGAAACAGTGGCTTGAGGTCATGGGAGACAATCCTTCCTTAAGCAAAATCATGTTCTTTGGGCATACCCAGGAGACACAAATGCCCTCATATAATGGAAGATAAACCCTGTCCTCCGACAGTATCAAGTCTCCAGGTGCATATGTCCTGTAAGAAGATGTGTTTGAAATAGCCGCGCCTGCACTGTCTACAAACAATAAGAATGACAGGGCTATTATTCCTATTACAATTCTGATGCCTCTTATGGTATAATATGAAAACATGGAAAACTGATCAATCTATTTAATTAGCAACTTCATACTTAAACATGTCTATTTATAGTCAAATTGGTTAAAAAATAAATGTGTTATCTTTTGATTACCTCTTGATTTATAAACAGTTCCATCGGGAAGGGCTTTCCATGCCCAGGATAAACGGTATTTATTTGCAAACCTATCAGTTTTTCAACACTGGCATTCGCTGCCGTTGGATCATCCATATTAGAATTAAGACCCGGTTTGTCCTCGTTTAGAAATAAATCGCCACAAAACAGGTCGCCACTTGCTGTCAGTATTCCTATAGAACCTTTTGAGTGCCCTGGAGTATGAAGAACTATAGCGTCGAATCCATATCCGGAGAGATTGTATCCATCCTCGACATATAGATCGGGTTTAAATCTTTCCGATTTGCCAAAACCGAAGAGGATGGGTACCATCATTCCCAGGAGAATATTGCCTTTTTTTCTGTTCCAGAACATATCTCCGCGTTCAACCATTCCTGAATCGCCATTGTGCATCGCTATTTCCGTCCCAAACTTTTTACGGAGATAGGCGGCATTGCCTGTATGGTCAAAATCTCCATGTGTTAAAACGATAAGTTTGAGGTTGCCGGGCCTTAAGCCTGCGTTTTCAAGCTCCTTTTCAAAATCAGCGCGCTTAGTTGAGAAGCCCGTGTCGATCAGGATATAACCGTCGGCGGTTTTTACAAGGTAGCTATTTACATCTATCAGGTAATGTAAAGTGATGGTTTTAATCTCCGAAGGCTGTTCTTTAGCGATCACTTTCAGAGGATCAAGCATAACAAGCAATCCGGCCAAGATAATACCAACAATAATAAAGAGTCTGGCAAACAGCCATTGTCTCGACTTTAATGATTCCTGTATTGATTGTTTCTTGAATTTGTATTTCATATAATCACCCCATATACGGATACATTATGCCCCACTGATGCGTTTTTTAACAGTGCGCCCATAGTATATTTTAGATGTAAACTATAAATAAGCTGCGGAACTGCGTTTCACAATAATGCTGCACCTGGCACGGTGGAGATATTCGCTCATCATCCCCTTTTTCGCTCCCATGCTCCGGACATGGTCGGCGCCGAGCCAAGTTCGACAATGCCTCTCCATCGGTAAGTGGCTGGCCAGGTGCGAAACATGGGCATCAAGCGCGTGAATATCTCCATGCTAAGTGGCAGACCTGACGGTTTCCAGTGCCCGATAACATCAAGTTCAACAGCCACACGATTCCCCGTCCGCGAAGCGCTGAATGAACCGCCAGTGATTTTTACTCCGGCAATGTGAATTGTCCATTTACCGGCAACAGAGCCTCGATATGGGATTTCATGTATGTTTGGAAAGCTGGGGGAAAAACCCACTTCAACCTTTTGGGGCTCTTGTCCGACGCTGATCCGGGTGACGCTTCCATCTCCATCCGCTACAACTGTCATCCCTTCAACATCTGCGCTTCCCGGCGTTGGAAGTTCGACTGCCACGGGTCGGCTCATTGGAGGGTTCAGTATGCCGATGATAGGTCTCTCTACATAGCGTACAAACCACACCCGCTGCCAGTTCAAAAGAATTGGCAAAGACGCGGGGCGCAAGGTTCGGTCACCGATTCTTCCTTCCACAAGAGATCCAGAGCGCCGGACAAGGTCGATATCTGGCATGAATACAAGCATGAGTCTTGGCGGCTTTTCTACATCCGCGCCAACCGGCGCAAGCAGCGGGAAACCGCGCTTCCCATGAATGTCCTCATGGACGCGCAGCTCAACTTTGCGTCCCTGCGCATCGATGAATGCCACATGAAGATCAACTCTTCGTTCAGTAAGTTCAAAGCGCGCTGGTTCGATGTTTGTCTCCATAAAGTCCTCAATGCCTGTGCCAACTGCTAACGTGCTCCTGTCAACCATGACACCCTGCTGCCAGTAAACATCGACTTTTCCATTCTTTCTGTAGCGCAGCACTCTCATGCCCCTGCCGTTGATTGGATCATCGAATACTTGAGGCTCCAATCCTTTAAACTCTGGATCGTCTTTGAAGTCGGCGACGAGAAGTCTTTCCATTGGATCGATGTCCAGGCGAAATGGCAGCAATATCTGACGTGGAGATCGGGCACCTGCTGTCATATTATCACCTTTGCTGGATCTGTATTGTCTTTTATCATCTGTGTAACATCAATGTTGTATTCAGCCCCTTCAACAGTCCAGTATGACCAGGGACTGCCTTCATCTTCCCAGATTATTGCAATAATCAAGATATCTCCTCCTTATAAAGATGTCTTGGTACTCTCTTGCCGCCTATTATTGAAGTCAATAGCATTTGAAAAAGCTGTTTCATCTTAAAGCTGGCTACAAGGAGCCTTTCCATTGGCTCGATGCCCAGACGGATCGGCAGCACCAAACGGCGCCGTGATAGGGAATCAGTAGCCATTGCATTAATCTTCATTTTCTGTTTTGATCCTTTATCCATGTTCAATGATTCGAGGTATGAGAACAATTATTTCCGATAAGAAAATAAGAACCATAATTGCCAGCCAGATCTTCCATAACCACACCCATTTCTCAGGAAGTTTGTAAGCAGGAGTTTTAATCCCATCGCTATTGATCTTTAGCTCTTCCCTGATTTTCCCTGCATCATCAAGATCATCCACCTCCATTATGAATCCTCCCTGGTAGCCGCATTCCCTGCATACATACATTTGTCCTGTATTTATGGCAGGGAATATATGACCGCTGCTGATTCCTGCGTATTCTACATTTCCACCGCAAAACGGGCATATCTTATAACCGAATACAGGTTTTATTTGTGATTTCATTTATAAATTCATCCACTTTCATATTTTAATTCTATTGTTCAAACCTCAGCGCATCCACAGGATTCATCTTTGCTGCATTCCTCGCTGGCATAACTCCTGAAAGCACACCCATGATGATCGAAAAAGAAAGCGCGAAGATAATAAGCGATGGAGGGATAACAGTAGTCATAGCCCCGCCCGGCCCTATTATCTGAGGTCCTATTGCTGTTATTAAAACTGATATCAGAATACCGACAGTTATTCCTATCACTCCCCCCACGACTCCGAATAATCCTGATTCAATAAGGAAAAGTTTCATCACTTCATTATCAGTAGCCCCCAGGGCTTTTAGTAATCCGATTTGTCTTGTGCGCTCCATAACTGACATGAACATAGTATTTGCAATACCCACAGCGCCCACAAGAAGCGAAACAGCCGCAATTGAACCAAGGAATATTGTTATTGCCAGGGTGATGCTGCTTACCTGCTGCTGGATCGATGCAAAAGGAATAGCGGTAAAATCCTTTGTCCTTGGATTTACATGGCGGGACATCATAAGCTTCTGATTAATATCGGCTGTCACCTTATCCGCTAAATTCAGGTCTGCAATTTTCACCGTGATGTATGAGAACTGGTTTCTCTCCTTAGGGTCAGTAATAACATCACGAGCCGAATCGGCAGGCATATATATGTCATTATCAGTTTGGCCCAAGAATGAGTTTCCACCTGACAGGGCAAAAATACCCACTACTTTGAATGTTTTTCCCCCGATCGTTATCGGCCTATTCTGGGTGATCGGCTGCAAAAATAAATCATGAGCCAATCTATATCCAATCACTACAGAATTTGAGTCCCCGGGCTGGAGATACCTGCCTGATTCAAGGTCAGTAGTAATTGTGGAGCGCCACACTGTGGTATCAATCCCGCGTATTGAAACAGAGGCCTCTTCATTACCCAATATTATCTCAGAGGTGCCAGAAACCACCCCACTTACGTAAAGAATACCCGGCACCTGTTTGATCACATTCACATCTTTATCTGTAAGATTCGATGTCGATGCCGCATAGACTGTTATAAGGTCTCCTCCAAGACTTCCAAGGCTCTTTTGTACACTTGCCTGCATACCCTCACCGATAGAGATTATAGCCACTATCGCAGCTACGCCGATTACTATCCCGATTATAGTAAGCCAGCTTCGCATCTTGCTTTTCCTGATATGGCTTAATGACAATCCGAAAATATCAAACGTCTTCATAATCTATCTCATTTTGGTTTCTTGAAATAGTTTGATATTTTCCCACGCTGCCAGTATATTACCAGTATGATTACTGCAACCGCCAGCCATAAGGTATAATTCGTACCGCCTGTCGTGTTCCCTGCCTGTGATCCGGGTGAGGATAATTCCACATTAAGATATCTCGGGATCCTGTGTCTCTGCCCGCTGGTGTCGGTATATTGTATCTCCAGTTCAAGACCGTTTCCTGCTCCGGCTGTTTTCGCGATCTGGAATATTGCGGACGTATAATCACCGGAATTTAAATTGCCAATAACCGACGTACTGCTCCCTGCTATCGAGAAATTTTCCTGGCGCGGCAGGGTGACAGCTACTGCGTTTGCAGAGCTTATCCCGACATTGGCGACGTTGAGCGAAAATGAGCCCAGGGTCTCCACGTAGCTTATTTCAAAATCGGTTATACCTGCAACGACCAGTCCGATGAGAGTATCAGTTGAATAATTGTTCTGTCCGATGATCTTTACCGGAATATTATATACTCCAGCATTTGCTGCTACATCTACGGCAAGATCGAATGTTATCGATGCAATATCCCCTGATTTCATAGTACCCAGGGAAAATTGCCTTCCACCCCCGAGTACAGAAAACGGTGCATTCGTACTCGCAATATTTATTTCGGCAACAGCGTTCTGTACCGTACCTGTGCCAGTATTTTTAAATGTTATTGTTTCTGTGTTCTTGCTCCCCGGTGCCACGGTACCGATCGTTGAATTTACAAGCATTATCATGGGCCTTCCCCTGATGTTCAATACCTGATCATCCAGTTTGGTTGTGGCTCTGGCCTGCGGATTAGAGATGTCTGTCTGCAATCCCCTGTAGGTAATAAAAACATTAAAATAATAATCCCCTTCCACCACATCAGGATTCACATATATCCTGAACTTTGCAGTTCGCTGATCGCCCCAATCATTAATAGTTCCAAGTGAATATATATCATTAAGGAGCGTTACAGCATTGGCAGATGCGTTGTCCTTTGGTGCAAGTTGTACTGTAACATCCTCCATAAAGTTCCCAAATCCTTTGTTCTGTATCGGTACATAAACATACGTGGTATCTCCGGGATACACAGGCGCGCTCTCGGTCACAAGATAATTAGAGGCTGCCGATGCAGCCTGTGCTATCATTAATGTCGATACGATTATTAAAATTATATTGAATTTATTCATATTCCACCTACTATTTTTCCATCAAGCATTTTTACAATTCTTCCTGCAGATCCTGCAATTTTTGGGTCATGTGTTATCATTACTGTAGTTATTCCCTCACGGTTCAATTGTTTAAAAACATCCATAACTTCGCCTCCTGATTTCGTATCAAGATTCCCTGTAGGTTCGTCTGCAAGGAGGATGGATGGACCTGTCGATAGCGCCCTTGCAACCGCCACTCTTTGCTGCTGTCCGCCCGATAGCTGGGAAGGAAAATGGTTTGCTCGTTCTGATAATCCAACCATGTCAAGAAGTTTTTTGGATGTGTCTTCTACCTCCGGCTCAGGAATTTCATGGATCCTCATAGGCAGCCGGATATTTTCAAGAGCTGTCAGGGTTGGATACAGGTTAAAAGTCTGGAATATGAATCCGATCTTTTTACCTCTTACCCGCGCCAGTTCGTCACTTTTAAATCCCGTTATATCTTTATCCTCAAGCAAAACTTTTCCGCGTGTTGGCATATCAAGACAACCTATCATATTTAGCATTGTTGATTTGCCGCAGCCGCTTGGCCCTGTTATAGCTACGAATTCACGTGCCTTGATTGTCAGGTCTATTCCTGCAAGAGCTGGTACGTCAAACTCACCCATGCGATAAATTTTCCAGACGTCCTGAAGTTCAATTTTAGTTTCCATACATCACCCATTTACGTCAAAATACTTAAACTTGTCTATTAATAGTCAAGTTGGTGTTTATTATTACTATATTAATTACATATAAAAACATATTTACTTAATGTTTGCACAGGCAAATCCATAGATTTAATTCTCTCAGACCTTGCCAGGATCGCAAATGACATGAGAGACTTTTTATCTTTTTTTCTTATGTCCCACAATTATTACTATATTTCCCCTTTTATGTCCTTTTTCCACATACCGGTGAGCTTCGACAATCTGCTCCAGAGGATAGCATCTGTCAATGATCGCCTTTATTTTCCCCGCTTCAATAAGCTCTTTGAGTAAAATTAAATCTTCAACATATATCTTTGGATGTTCATCATCGACTGAAATGTATTTCCCGTTCGGAGTTAACGCTTTTTTGCACTGAAGTTTTGAGCTATATCTTTTTCCAACGGCATCAAAAATAAGATCATAAGATTCTGCCTTATTCGTAAAATCTTCTTTTGTGTAATCAATTACCTTATCTGCTCCCAGAGATTTCACCAACTCCAAATTTGTGGTGCTGCATACCCCGGTAACTTCTGCCCCAAAGTACCTGGCAAGCTGTACCGCAAATGTACCCACCCCTCCGGATGCTCCATAGATAAGAACTTTTTGTCCGTCCCGGATATTTCCTTTCTTTAGAAAATACAATGCTAAAGTTCCCCTGGAAGGAACAGCTGCGGCTTCCTCATAGGTCACATTGGAGGGTTTTAATGCCATAATACAGTCAGCAGGCATACACAATCCGTCTTCGGGCAGACATGTGTATTCGGCATAAGCACCAAAACGCTTGCCGGTAAATGCAAAAATCCGGTCACCTTTCTTAAATCGTTTTACATCTTTGCCTATTGCATCAATTTCTCCGGCTAATTCTAACCCAAGTACAGGTTTTCTTGGTCTTCCGAAACCAACGAATATTCGCATGGGGATCCATAGCAAGAGATTTACTTTGCCGCTTCGAACTATACAGTCCGAGACTGTTACTGCTGCCGCATGGACTTTTATCAGGACTTCATTGTCTCTGGGCGTAGGTTTCTCCACCTCTTTGAGCTGAAGAACCTCCGGCGGTCCGTATTTTGTGCATATAATCGCTTTCATTCTTTATCTCCTTTGAACAGGGAATAGCCCGACAGGCCAATGCCCACAGCGTATAAAGCGCTCAGAACAACATTCACCTGCCATCTCACATTTTCGATGGGTGCGGAGGCGATGAAGGCAAATATCTCGACAAAGCCAATCGTAATCAACAACGCCCAAAATGCCCATTTTTGGCCTTTGCTTAGACTTAACCGGATAACAGACCAAGCCAGTACTGAGAGGGCAATCGCATAAGAGTTGTACAGGATCGTCAAAGCATTGAGCGATGTAATGACCTTGGAATCCAGGCTAGCGATTTCAGATTTTTCAAACACCATTCCCAGAAGCGGTGAGTTTCCAAAGTGAAAGACGACAATGATCAGTATCAAGGAGGAGAGAAAAAAATTGAGGCCGCACCATAAGGAAAGAAATCTTGAACCTGCTTTTAGCATTTTTGAAGTATTGTTAATTGAATTCATTTTTTATCTCCTTAGTTCATATCTACTTTAGCAGCCCCAGAAGCAAGTGCAACTGGATTGAATCCTTTAACGATCAGCCATGCTGCGAGAGTCAGTTCCTGGAAAAATATGGGTATACTCAATAATATGATTGGTGACCCCGAAAAGGGATCAATTTGAAGGAACATCACCAAGAAGACTGAAGTCAAATGCAATATGATCGCAACAATACCCCAACCTGACAGCCACCCTGGAATGAGTTTTGATTGGTAAAATACATAGTAATACATTAAAGCGCCCAGGCAAAAAGCGATTTGCGCCAACACTAAAGGTACCCAAAAACGCACTGCGAGCAGCAAAGCAACTGCGATTTGAAAAGTGGAAACAGCAGGAGCGTCTGCTTTTACAGCTTCCTGGCTTAATGTCAATAATAATAGCAGGCCGAGCGCAGCAACAATCTGGAATACGTTCTCAATAATTCGGGAACCAACAGCTCCAAGAGCCAAGAACTTGTTATGTCTTTTTAAGACTGGATACAGCCAGATTGCAATGTTCGCGCATGCAAATGCCATAACTAACTCGAGGAACGCCCCCAACATCACCAGATTTTTGTTCCTGGTCAAATTAATAAGAAGATTTGGGTCATCCAGTATGGGTTTCAAAATAACAGCGCTGAATACGCCTGCAAACCCAAAAAGGAATAACACACCCACAATTATCGCTGTTTTTCTGTCTGAATTCATTTTCTTCACCTTTATTATATTTGTCATATTAGCTTCCTCTAAATTGTTCATTTTAATCTCCTGTAACTTTCCATCCTTTTTTCAGTAAGTTCCCTAAGTTGACAAATCAAGCTGTTGAGACATCAGAAGACGAAAACCCAGGGCTTGGTTGCGTTCGTCAGGGGCTCGGTAATTCCGAAGCGCTGATCTACAGCAATTAGCGCCATACCAGCTACCGCCCCGAAATACCCGTTTCGAGCCAAAAATGTCCCATAACCAGCCATCTCCACCTTCCCAGGCACTTCCATCGGTTGGAGTAATTTTGTAATCACTATGATACGAATCCTGTACCCATTCCCAGACATTTCCGTGTATGTCGTACAGGCCCCACGGATTTGGCTTCTTTTGACCGACAGGTTGTGTTTCACCACCTGAGTTACCTTTATGCCACGCATACCCATCAAGCATTAATTCATTAGCTCTTCTTATTTTCTCCAATGTGGTTTCTATATTAACAAACTCACCTTCCTCCGCTATTAACCCCCTTTCACTAGATGATTGGGGTGAGCAAGAAATGCATGAGAGTACCAGACCTTGCACCTCCACTGTTAACTTCCATTCACCAAATGAATAGGAAGTGGTGGTTCCAGCACGCGCCGCATATTCCCATTCTGCTTCTGAAGGCAGGCGATACCTGTCCGTACCTTCTTTTGCATTTAGCTTGTTGATAAATTCCTGAACTTGATTCCATGAAACACTCTCAACAGGCCGGTCGTCACTCTTGAATAAAGAAGGATCGTCTCCCATGACCTCATGCCACTGCTTCTGTGTAACTTCATATTTGCCCAAGTAGAATCCATAGGAGATATTCACTTTATGGATAGGACTTTCACGACCATGCCTGTCCCATTCATCAGATGGCGAACCCATATCGAATTCGCCTGCCGGGATCAGCACGAACTCCATGCCGATGGAATTGGTGTATATCTTTTGATTTGTACCTGGGAAAGGATAGGGAGTTGATCTTTCAGGAACATAATTATTAGCTCGTGAGGGTTGTACATTAATGTGATTATCTGAACCCTTTATAAACCCCAGGATGTAAAGCAGTGATTCAGGTGAAAAAATCATAAGCCCAACAAGAAGTGTTCCCAGTAGGATAGACAATATGAGGGTATTCGTGGCGAACTTGCCGTCATGTTCTACTATGCGCTTTGCCATTTTGCGATCACTATTTTACTCCTTCTGCATCTTTGCATTAACTTCAGTATTCATTTTTATTTCTCTTTTTTATTGTTGTGTCCCACAGTTATCACTACATTTCCTTTTTTGTGGCCTTTGTCCACATACCTGTGAGCTTCGACCATTTGCTCCAGCGGATAAACTCTATCGATAACCGGTTTTATCTTCCCTGCCTCAATAAGCTCGTTGATGAATAGATACTCTTCAGTTTTTTCACCATCATGGTCAGATGAATCATGAACATTAAGATAGATTCCATTCTTTTTAAGCGATTTTTTAACTTGCCGAGAAGTTGTTTTACTTACTGCATCGAAAACAACATCATAAGTCTCACCATTTTTGGTAAAATCCTCTTTAGTGTAATCAATTACCTTATCGGCTCCCAGAGATTTTACCAATTCCAAATTTGTGGTACTGCATACCCCGGTGACTTCTGCCCCAAAGTACCTGGAAAGCTGTACTGCATAAGTACCGACCGCTCCAGAAGCTCCATAAATAAGCACTTTCTGTCCTTTTTGGATATTGCCTTTTCTAAGAAATCTCAATGCCATATTGCTACCTCCCGGAATTGCAGCGGCTTCTTCAAAGGACACATTAGAGGGTTTTATAAATACCATTCCATTTTCTGGCATGGATTTATATTCGGCATATCCACCGAAATTCTCCTTGAAGGTAGACGCAAAAACGAGGTCCCCTTTCTTGAATTTTGTTACGTTTTTTCCCACGGATTCTATTTTCCCGGCCAGCGACATTCCGAGGATAGCTCTTTTGGGTTTTCTGATACCCAGATATATTCTAGCCGGGAGCCACATTAAAATTGGAACTATGAAGCTTCGCATTCTGGAATCTCCTCTGGTTACCGTTGTTGTATACACTTTTATCAGTACTTCATTGTCCTTGGGCGCAGGTTTTTCAACCTCTTTGAGTTGAAGAACTTCCGGCGGCCCATATTTTGTATATATAATTGCTTTCATAAATTTTCTTCCAATTTTATATGGTTTTGTTATTATATTTTCTATTTCTTCTTTGCTACAACGAAATATTGTTGTCCGCTTTGATTCAAACATTCAGTTTCAACAATTTCGAAATTTCCATCAGTCATTAAATCTTTTAATTCAGATATCTTAAATAATGTGATCGGAGGAATTAATCCGATTTTGCTCACAGGCGATAACAGAACTCCTAAAAATGTCCCTCTCATACACGGTGTTGCAGAAATAATCAATCCACCCGGTTTCAATAATTCATTTATCCTTTGCATAACCTTAGGCTTATCTTCCACTAAATGGAGCAGGTAGAAACATAAAATTACATCAAAGGACCCTTTTATTAATTTTTCATCAAATATTGTTGTTTGCGCGAAATCTATGTTTTTAACTTTACGTTCTACAGTTTTTCTTTTCGCAGCTTCAATCATTTTGGATGAGATATCAATACCATAGACTGATTTCACACTGCCCGCAATCTCAATGGCTGCTGTTCCTGTTCCACACCCATAATCTAAAACATTATCACTAATTTTAAGTCGGTTTCTGGTTTTTTCAATAATCTTAACATTAGTCGATTCATCTTCTTTTTCTTCCCTATCAAAATACTTCGCCATCCTATCCCAGAACTTTTCAGATTTATTCATTTATTATATCCCTCTGCTCTACGTTTACTCCTTTAATCAGAAGCCATAAGCCAATTATTAGTTCAAAAATAACGCTCGGTGCCCAGGAAATTATTTGAATTATCATTATCGCTGCGTAATTCGGCGAAAGAATAGTTATTAATGCATACATGAAAATAAGCGCATACGAAAGAATTCCAAAACTGGCTAATATACCGGGAATGTATTTCGACTTGAGTAATAAATAAAAAAATACCATCAAATTGAGCCCAAGAAATACCATGGGAATAGCAGATATAGAAATACGCCCATTGAGAAATAATCCGACGAGGGCTTGTATATATTCCTGTTCAAATGCTGTCAAAGAAGCTTGGCCGTTTAAAATCAGCAAAGCAATAAAACTGCCAAGTGCAATAACTGCTCCCAGGATGGCTTCTGTCAATTTCAAGAAAAGCGCAAGCAAAGCAAGATTTTTGTTTACGGGTTTGAGTATTATATACAGAGCAAGAGCCAATACTACCCCGCTGATAGAGAAGATTAGCTGGTTAGTAATGCCGATACGAAATAGCAACTCATTGGCCATTATGTTATTGACTGTAGCTGTGACATTTCCTGCTACAATAAGTTTGGAGTCTATAAGAGTCCAGTTAAGGGTCCAGCCTATTACGATAAACAGGAACATCAAGCCTGCGACTTTTGCAGCTTTTCGTTGTGATGCTTCTTCGGTATGACCTGGTATTTCAATTCCTCCTGATTTGTCATGTTTAGTCATTATGCCCCACAGTTATTACTACAGTTCCCTTTTTGTGTCCTTTTTCGACATACTTGAAAGCTTCGGCCGTCTGTTCCAGCGGATAGCTTCTATCTATAACCGGTTTTAACTTTCCCGATTTAATAAGTTCTAAGAAGAAATTTAGATTTTCAACACTTTCGATTGATATCCCGCCCTTAATTTTCTTACCGCCGGTAATTGAGGTCCAGATTATTTTTGGAATATCCTGCAGTTGAAGCAAATTTTCAAGATAAATTCCCTTTTGTTTTAACGAGCTTTTACATTGTGAGAACGTAATCTTGCCTACCACATCAAAAATAACATCATAAGTCTCACCACTTCTGGTAAAATCCTCTTTAGTATAATCAATTACCTTATCCGCGCCTAAAGATTTTACCATTTCTGCATTCGTGGCACTGCAGACCCCGGTAACTTCTGCTCCATAATACCTGGCAAGTTGAACTGCATAAGTACCGATAGCTCCGGAAGCGCCATGGATAAGTATTTTTTGTCCGGCCTGGACTTTTCCCAGATCTCTTATAAAAAACAGTGCAGTATTCCCTGCTAAAGGAATGGCTGCAGCTTCCTCATATGTCATATTAGCCGGTTTTATTGCCAGCACCCCATCTTCAGATATACATATGTACTCTGCATGGCCGCCAAATTTAGTACCGGATGATCCAAAAACCCGGTCGCCTTCTTTAAATAGTTTTACCTTTTTGCCAACCGCTTCAATTTCTCCTGCTAAATCAATCCCCAGTATATTTATTTTTGGTTTCCTTAAACCAAAATTCATCCGTGCCGGGAATCTGAACGATTCAGGTACAAATGTGAAGTTGCGGACGTTGCAATCCGTAGTTGTTACTGTTGTTGCGTGTATTTTTATCAGTACTTCATTGTCCTCAGGGATAGGTTTTTCCACCTCTTTGAGCTGTAGTTCATCCGGTGGCCCGTATTTTGTGTGTACAATTGCTTTCATGATTATTCCTCCAATTTACTTTGATTTTGTTATTTTACCTCGTTTGTATCGGTTTTTGCAGACAGAGAAGCGATTGCCGATGGATCGAACCCTTTCACGATCAGCCATACTGCCAAAAACATTTCCTGCAAAAATATGGGGAGCTGTAAAACGTCATTGGTCGTCGACGTGATAAGTCCGGGCATCATCAATAGGCCAGACGCAAAATACAATATGACTCCAATAAGACCCCAACCGGATATCCATCGCGGAATGAGTCTCGCTTGGTACAGCGCCGAGTAGAACATCAGGAGGCCGAGGCTAAAGACGATGCTCAGGATCCCGTCGAATATACCAATTGTTTTGACCAACAGAATCCCATGACTGGCAAACTGGGTCGCGGTTACAGCCCCGGAGTCTACATATTGTCGGGCCACTACGACCAGGGAAAGCCAGCAAATCGCCGATGCAATATATGTGAATGTCTCCAGCCCCCCTCTGAAGATGACATACCCGACAGCTAAAGCCTCGTTCTTTCTCCTGAGGATCGGAAACATCACCGCCGGCATCATGGCGAGTGAAAATCCCATGACCAAAATAAGAAAAGCTGTTAACTGGGCTCGACTTGCATTTGAGGCTATTGTGTTGAGGTAATCCGGAGTGTCCAGAAACCCCCACGAGACGATTTTACTTAGTATACCAGCAATCGTTCCAATGATATATAACACTCCCACGATTATCGCTGTTTTTCTTTCTGAACTCATTTTGGTTGTCATTTTAATTTATCATAAATTATTAAATTTTAGTATTGACGACACTTTCTTGTTCAGGCCATTTCCAGGCATACCAGACAATCAGTGCAAGAAGCGCTCCTTCTATAACACCCAAAACTATGAAGAAAGCCCAAGAGTCTGTAAATGCTGACAAGGAATTAGTAATTATATAGATTACACCCAGGACAATATTTGTCCAACGATTCACTTTAGGCTTCAATGCCAGGGACAGGAAAACCATAACGCCCGGAACTGCCATGAATAATGAGAGTCCCAACAACGATTCCTGTGACACGGGAAAAGGCCCTATTTTCCCCGCCATCATATCTGCAATTACTCCGGGCTTATAATGTGAAAAAATATCCCCATATATAAAACAGAACATTACGGCTGCCCATAGCGCTGAAAGCTTCATCTTTACACCTATTTTCATGTCTTCCAATTCGGTGGTTATTTTTTTTGTATTCATATTACACATCTTCCATTTCAGTTGTTTTTTGGTTCGGCTTCGATTGCTGGTGAATTGAATCCTTTAACGATCAACCATACCGCCAGAACCATTTCCTGCACAAAGATCGGGAGAACCAACAACATCTGCATGCCTGAAGGTCCTGAAATCCTTTCGCCGAATGCGATCAATAGAGTCATCAAGAGCAACAATGCGAGCGCGACCAGACCCCAGACTGATAGCCATCGAGGGATGAGTCTAAATCGATACATAACATAGTAGTACATAGCCGCACCCAGGCAGAAGGCAATCACTGCAAGCACGAAACCCGCCCAAACACGCATTGCCAGAATCGAGGTGCCCAGGACTTGAAAGGTTGGAACAGCTTGAGGCCCTGCGCCCGCATATTCCTGGCTTAATGACAGCAGAGAAAGCAAGCCGAGTGCACTCACAATATAGAACACCGCCTCAATAAGCCTGAAACCAACTGACCCGATAGCTAGCCCTTCATTGTATTTCCGTAAGACAGGGTACAGCGAAATCGCGATGCCGGCACTTCCGGCAGCCGCGACAAACGTGAAAAGAGCTCCCAGCACTACCAGGTTCTTGTTTGCAGCAATCTGAACGAGGTAGTCAGGAGCACCCACGACTGATCCCGTAAGACCACTACCCAGTAGAGATGCAACTGTCGCAATAATAAACAATACTCCTGTAATTCTTGCGATATTTTTGTTTGAATTCATTTCTTTTCTCTTTTTAATTTCTCTTAATTTATTAAATTTTATTGTTATATTTAACAGTTATTATAACATTTCCATTTTTGCGTCCTGAGTCCACATATCTATGAGCTTCGGCAGTCTGTTCCAAAGAATAGCGCCTATCAATGACTGATTTTATCTTTCCCGCCTCAATAAGCTCTTTGACGGAATTTAAATCTTCCCTACTCCCTGGCGCAATCGCGCATATCACTTTCTTGCCACCAGTTATTGAAGTCCACAGCATTTGAAAAAGCTGTTTCATCTTAAAGCTGGCTAAAAGATAGCGTCCGTTTTGCTTCAGCGAGTTTTTACAGCCTGAAAACGAACTCTTGCCTAATATGTCAAAAATAAGATCATAGGTCTCACGGCTTTGGGTAAAATCTTCTTTAGCGTAATCAATAACCTTATTCGCTCCCAGAGATATTACAAATTCCAATCTCGGGGTACTGCATACCCCGGTAACTTCTGCCCCATAATATTTTGCAATCTGGACAGCGGCTGAACCTATCCCCCCGCTGGCTCCATTGATCAAAATCTTTTGTCCTGACTGGATATTCATTTTTCTAAGCAAATTCAATGCCATTATTGCCCCATAAGGAACGATGGCGGCTTCCTCATATGTCATATTGGCGGGTTTTAATGCCACACACCCGTCTTCAGGCATACATAGATACTCGGCGTAAGCACCCATGTTTTGACCGAGGTATCCAAAAACCTGGTCGCCTTTCTTAAACAGGTTAACGTCTTTTCCTGTTGCTTCAATTTGCCCCGCAAACTCACTCCCAAGTATTGTTATCCTGGGTTTCCAGAAACCAAAATACATTTTCGCAAAAAACCAGATGAGCAAAGGCATATTGAATTTACGAGGGGAGATATCTTTAAAATTTCGAGCCAAAAGATCCCCGTAATTTACAGATGTCGCATATACTTTTATCAGTACTTCATTGTCCTTCGGAGCAGGTTTTTCCACTTCTTTGACCTGAAGAACCTCAGGCGGTCCATATTCTGTGCATACAATTGCTTTCATAAATTTCCTCTTACTCTTTTGATTTTATCATTTCATTTAAATTAATTTATTTCTGCCCTGCAGAATCGGCATCGATTGCGGTTGGATTGAATCCTTTGGTTATCAGCCATACCGCTAAGACTATTTCTTGCAAGGCTATAGGGGCAACAAAAACGATTTGTATCGTAGGGATGAAACGAAACAAAACTAATATGCTCCCTATAATGGTCAATGTGATTCCGACAATACCCCAACCTGCTAACCATCCGGGAATGAGTCTTGTTTGATAGAATATATAATAATACATCATAGCCCCAGTGCTCCAGGCTAACAATACCACCACATCATTCAACCATTTAATCCCTGCCTGTAATAATACACCTGCGATTTGAAAATACGATGAATCCGGAGCTCCGGCTTTTACGAATTCCTGGCTTAATGTCACCAGTAATAACAGGATGACCACACCAACAATATGGAATACTGCCTCGATAATCCGGAAACCAGCCGCCCCAAGAGCCAGGCCTTCATTATATTTTTTTAAAACCGGATACAGCGAAATTCCAATACCTGCGCATGCAGCAGCCATAATAAACTGAAAAAACGCGCCCATGGTTACTTGTTTTTCATTTTCGGAGATTTTGACAAGATAATCCGGAGCATTCAGAATAGGCACGGTAAGCGCAGCGGTCACCACGCCTGCAAACCCGAGAATAAATAATATGCCTGTAATTCTTGCGGTCTTTTTCATTGATGCTTCTTCATTGTGGTCTTTCATTTCAATTTCTCCTGATTTATTTGGCTCTTTTTATACTCATTCACTATCCAAAATTTCATTACCAGACATATTTAAAAACTCTTTTATATTCCTTCTGACTTCATCCAATTGAGATAACATTGCATGCCCGCCAGTTTCAAATAATATTAATTTTGATTGTTTTATTTTATCATGGGAATTTATCGCGTGAGCATAATTCACTAAAGCATCATCTTTAGAATGTAATATCAGCGTTGGTGAAGTTATATTTTCAGTGGATATATTCTCAAGATAAAGCATCTTTGCGTCGTTGATTGTCCCTTTATACCTCCGGGTCATCGGATGCATCACATCCAGCATCTCCTTAGCCAATCGTTTTTGTTCCGGATCGAAACTTTCAAAGACATCCTCTGGAACGCCCATTAAATTAAGAATAGACGACTCCATAAATTCAGAAAAAATCCAGTAGGTATAATCCGATTGCTGTATCAGATGAATTATTTTAGTACTGATGGGCTCTTCGCTTCCTTCCGGTTCGGGCCCGCTTACTGCAAATAATAATATTAGAGCTAAAGTCTTTTCAGGATAATCATTGGCGAACTGGATAGCCGAAGCGCCTCCTGCTGAACCGGCCACTACTATGACTTTTGTTACATTGAGATCATCAAGGAGAGCAGAATATAATGCGGCTTGATTCTTAATTGATGCATTGTCTGGAATTGGTGAACGGAGAAAACCATATCTTGACACCGAGATAAATTTATATTTATCTTCAAGAAATACTTTTTTCATCCAGAGACCCTGATCAAAGCCGCCTCCAGCTCCATGTAAAAGGAGCATTGGAGTTCCTTCACCTTCTACTGAATACTCAATTTCTCCAGCAGGAGTCTTTAATATTTCACCTGTCTTTATACGTTCTTTTGCTAAACTCATTTCACGGTGATAATCAGGGTAAGTTAAAGCAAAAAACAAGAGAACTGCGCATAATACAATTATTAAAGGAATTAACCCACATTCCGCATACCCCCTAACACAAATACATTTTTTCATAATTTGAGCCCATAAGTGCCAATATCTTCCTGTGAATTTCTCTGAGATTCATCAT